>JABGVY010000495.1 GCA_018645845.1 Gammaproteobacteria bacterium
ATTGAGCGCCAGCTTCGCGCCGAAGCTAAAGCGCTGGGGTTATGGAATATGGCGCTGCCGCGGTTGGGTGACAGCGAGCCGGGTACAAAACTGAGTAATCTGGAATTCACAGGCGTGGCTGAAGTGTTAGGCCGGCTTGAATGGGCATCAAGAGTGTTCAACTGCCATGCGCCAGATGTGCCGAACATGGAGCTACTGCAACTTTTTGCCACGGCGCAGCAACGTGAAGACTGGCTTAATCCCCTGCTTGAGGGCGAGTTCGGTTCTTCCTTTGCGATGACCGAGCCGGGTGTGGCATCGTCAGACCCTGTGAATCTGGCAACAACGATCGTTCGTGATGGCGATGAATATGTCATTAATGGCCGAAAATGGTTTGCCTCGAATGCCTCTCATGATAATACGCAACTGATTATTCTTGTTGGTGTCACTGATGCAACTGCAAGAAAATCCAAACGCCAATCTCTGATCTTGATTCCTAGCCATGCAGAAGGTGTCAAGGTCATCCGGAACCTACCGGTGTTCGAGCACGAGAGCGTCACTAGCCGTCATCCAGAACTTTCCTTTACGAACGTGCGCGTACCGGTGGTTAATCTTCTAGGGGAAGAGGGAGAAGGCTTTGCGATGGGACAGGCGCGCCTGGGACCTGCGCGGCTGCATCATTGCATGAGAGCCATAGGCGAATGCGAGGTATTGATTTCGCTCATGCTGAAGAGGTCTACGGAGCGAACGACCTTCGGCAAGCGTCTCGATGAGTATAGCTCTACCTCCGAGGCGATCAGTTTATCCAGAATCGAACTTGATCAATGTCGGTTGTTAGTTCAACAAGCCGCGCACCTCATCGATACTGTGGGTAATAAACAAGCTCGAAAGAAAATATCAATGATCAAGGTAGCTGTGGCCCGCGTTTATCAGCAGATCGCAGATCGCGCTGTGCAACTATACGGCGCTAAAGGTGTTACGAATGATACACCGGCTGCCCGCGCCTTTGCTAAAGCCCGCGCTTTTAGAATCTACGATGGCCCAGATGAAGTGCACCTTCAAACCATCGCCAGATTAGAGGCCAGTGATCAGAGCCTGGAAAATCTAACGTACTATTTGTTTGACTAAAGCTGTTGATGGATCCTGATACCATTCGAGGTGCTTTTTGGTTTTTCTGTCGTTTCAATTCAGGGATAACGCGCTACTTTTCAGCGGTTAACTATCACTTTATTGGCTGCTAAGCCTGGAGACTTCGTGGATTATTTGACACAACAAGGCTGGAACATAACTAAGCTAATGACTTTTGGAAGAGAACTATGAGGACTATTCGAGCTGCAATCGCTATGGATCCGGTTGAGCCTTTCATTTTGGGTGACTACGAACTGGAGAAGCCGCGGGCTGATGAAGTGCTGGTGAAGATTGTCGCCTCCGGCATTTGTCACACGGATATTGCCGTAAAGGAGCAAGCGGTAACCTTGCCATTACCCATGGTGCTTGGCCATGAAGGGTCGGGCATCGTCGAGAGGTTAGGTGATGGGGTCAAACATCTTTCAGTAGGCGACCATGTTGTTCTTTCCGGGGACTCTTGTGGCAGCTGCCGGAAATGTCATCATGGACTCCCCTCTTACTGCGATGCGTTCGTCGAACGTAACCTGACGGGCTGCCGAGTCGACGGGACGAGTCCCTTAAGCGCTGGCAGCGAACCGGTTCGTGGCAGGTTTGTCGGCCAGTCTTCTTTCGCAACGCACAGTGTTGTACCGGGGCGCGCTGCGATAAGAGTCGATAACCATTATCCCTTGGAATTGCTTGGCCCGCTAGGCTGTGGCCTGACCACAGGCGTAGGCACCGTGATGAATGCTTTGCGCCCCAGCGCTGGCAGTAGCATTGCGATTTTTGGAGCAGGTACTGTAGGTCTGGCGGCGGTCATGGGCGCTGTGTTGTCAGGCTGTCATCAGATCATTGTGATCGACCCGATTAGCAGCAGGCGCGAAATGGCGCTCAGCATGGGTGCAACTCACGTACTACCACCTAACGATAGCGCTTTAGTCGATGAGTTGTTGTCGTTGACGCGGGGTGGCGCTGACTTCAGTGTTGAATGTTCCGGTGTCCCGGAGGCCGTTAATGCCGCTGTGATGTGTCTTGCCCGGCCAGGTTGGTGCGCTCAAGTCGGTGCAACGCCTGCAGGCACTTTGCATCCTCTTGATATGGATCATGTCGGATTCGGTAGAGGGATCAAAGGTGTCGTGATGGGCGATGCTAATCCCCAGACTTTTGTGCCGTACCTGGCTGCGCTGCATGCCCAGGGAAAATTACCTTACGACAGGTTTGTAAAGTTTTATGATTTCTCGGGTATTAATCAGGCAATTGCAGATAGCAAGAGTGGTGAGGTAATCAAACCGATATTAAGGATGGGGCGCTAAACCTTCAACCTGCCATCCAGAATAGGGTCGTTGTCTGGTCTGGTCATGCGGAATGATTCAGTCAGTACCGCGTACTCGTCGTACCCCATACGGGTGAGGATTCGCATTGCTGTCGTGTCAACCCGGCCGTCGGTGATAAATTGGTCGTTAATGTGGATCCCAACCACCTCGCCAAACACCATTTGGTAGCGGTGATCACCGCCACGATGGCGAATAGTATGGGTATCGACCACCACACATTCTATGGCGGCCGGCGATGCGGCCACCCGGGGTGGCTTAACTCTGGTGGATGGAATCATTTCGATTCCTGCGTGCGCCGCTTCATCCATATCCTTAGGTAGATGCGCTGATGTCATGTTCATGACTTCAGCCAGCTCTTGTGTCACCAGGTTACAAACAAATTCACCGGAACTGATGGCGTTGCTTTCAGAATGTTTTCGTTCATCAGTAAAGCCAACAACACCATCTTTCGTAGTCAGCCCGGGAGTGGCGCTAAAGATCACGATGTCGGGGTTATCTGCGACCGCCTGGAAGTAGCTATAGGGGGCAAGATTGAGGTTGCCTTCCGGGGTCAGGGTTGAAATCCAGCCGATAGGGCGAGGTGCAATCAGCGCCTTAAACGGGTTGAAAGGTAAATCGGGTGCGGCTGATGTCTTGTTGCGGGCTTCTGTGTCGTAGTACAAATCTAGTCTCTGCTGGAACGTTGAACCAGTAGTATAAACGGATTCATCTGGTACGATTCATGTTAAAAAGCTAAAACGTGGAGGTTTCAGTTTTGAGTGATATTCTCGCATCGGATCGCATCTATACCGAAAACGAAAGGGCGCTGCTAACCAGGTTGTGTGACCTGATGATCCCCGCGAGTGAGGATCGACCCTCAGCCGCTGATCCAGAACTGTTCAAGGATATTCTTTTAAGGCTTTCGACCCATGAATCTGTTTTGAAGCCCGCGTTAGCGAGTCTGGCCACGCTCGCATTAGATAAACTCGCCGCTAGTGAACAGGTGGCGCTCATCAACCAGCATCGGGAAGCCTACCCGCTCTTTTTTCAGATCTTTGAATCACAGGTTATCCAGGCGTACTACGCCAATTCAGTCGTACTGACATCGCTCGGAGTTAACGCACCGTCACCGTATCCGGGAGGTTACGACGTTGAGGAAACCGACTGGTCGCTGCTCGACCCTGTCAAAGGTCGTGCACCTTTCTATCGGGTATTGGAATCGGGGGAGTAGGGGTGTCTAACGAACCGGTTGATGTACTCATTATTGGTGCTGGTGCTTCGGGGGCGGCTGTCGCCTGGAGCCTTGCTGACACTCGCATGAGGATTCTGTGTCTGGAACAGGGCGACTGGGTTAACCCGGCTAACTACCCATCCGCTGGCCCTGGATATGAAACCCGCCAGGATTTTGCGATTAGGCCTAATGATCGTCAGCTCGATGTTGATTACCCTATTGATGATGATGAATCCCCGGTAAAGGTCGTGAACTTTAATGGGGTAGGTGGCGGGACTATTTTATATATGGCGCACTTTCCACGCTTTCACCCGTCGGATTTTCGAACACGTACCCTTGACGGTGTAGGCGAGGACTGGCCGATTGATTACGCAACACTGGAACCGTACTTTGCAGAAAATGACCGGATGATGGGCGTTGCTGGTCTTGCGGGTGATCCCGGTTGTCCGCCCAAGGCAATACAATTACCTCCAGTGCCCCTCGGCAAGCTTGGTGAACGAATTGCCGGTGGTTTCAATGAACTTGGATGGCATTGGTGGCCATCAGAAAGCGCTATAGCGACTGAGCCTTATGATGGACGTGATCGTTGCCTGAATCTTGGTCCCTGCAGTTCCGGTTGTGCCCAGGGGGCAAAGGCGAGTACGGATATCACCTACTGGCCCTATGCCATTCGAGCCGGCGTTGAATTACGAACACGATGTAGAGTGCGTGAAATCACCGTGGACAAAAAGGGAATGGCGACAGGTGTTATTTACTACGACGAAAATGGCATCGAACACGAACAGAAAGCCGCGGTTGTCATCGTCGCCTGTAATGGGGTGGGCACACCACGCCTTTTACTGAACTCAGTATCCACTGCGTTCCCAGATGGGATTGCTAACGGCAGCGGATTGGTCGGCAAGAACCTGATGTTGCATGCAATGGCGGTTGTTCAGGGGCAGTTTGATTCCCGCATTGATGGCTTCATGGGTCCGATTGGTTGCGCGCTCTGGAGTAAAGAATTCTATGAGACCGATCCGTTGCGGACGTTCAAACGTGGCTACACGATGGAAATCGTGCGAGGCAGTGGGCCTTCTGGCACAGCACTTAATGGGATGATGATGGGCAGGCTGCCCTGGGGCAGTGAACATCATGCTGCATTCGATCAGTTGTTCGATAAAGCGGGGAGTATTTGTGCTGTTGGTGAGGATCTTGCCGAAGAACACAACACGGTCACACTGGACCCGGCGGCCGTTGATTCGAATGGCATTC
>JABGVY010000496.1 GCA_018645845.1 Gammaproteobacteria bacterium
AGACCAGAAACCGTTCCCCCCCAGAAGGTCTGTTTCCTCACTCGACCCAACTGTTCTGACACTCGCTAAAGCTGGTGGGATCTGACTCGTTTTGACGGCCCGAACCTGTCAGGAATTCGGGTCGGGCTGAGTGGCCCGCACGGTGAGGGTGTGCAAACATCACCAGATTTCATCGAATACTGCGCTAACCTCTTTGAGTTTTCTATTCCAAATGTAACTAAATATCACTGTAATGTAAATTTATAACATTTTATGTGAAATAATATTTACATAATAAAGTGCGGGAGATACAATTTCTTGGTTTTTGAAGCGGTAAAAGGTTTAGGAAGGTGTTTAGTTTTTTGATAGGCGAACGTTATTTTTTTCTGCTGTTACATTTCCCCCCGCTCGACACGCTGAGATCAATATTCCAAAGACCAGCAATAGGGGTGCCACATGGCACAACGTCCACCAACCCTATGCCAGCTAGGCTTCTCAAGCCGGTAGCGCTTGCCATAGCGAATACCATCCGTCTGCGCCCTCGCAGGCAAAGCTGTTTTGGTGGGTCACTACCTCGAGATCCTGCAAGTTCGATGGCTTGTCAGCCTGGTTAGCCCATGCCGATACGCAGTGGCCGTTAGGTCGCACGATAACAATCACCCCTACATTTACCTTGGCGTCATTGGTGGCGCGATAAAATAACGGAGTTCCAAGTGTTGCATTCAATGGCGGTAGCCAGTGGTTTTATGAAGAAGCGAGTCGTTGTCGGTTTGTTTTCATTGCTTTGTCTGTCAACGCTGTCAACGCAGGCAGCAGATAAGGTGACTATCACTAGAATCGAAAATAAGGTGACCGCTGCATCCACCGATGAAGCGGGTAGATTTGCTTATTCAGCGTTGCAAAATACGATCGCTGCGGGTGTGGGCTTCGCCTTGGGTGCCGGCAGTGCCCCCCTCTTTGGGCCGAAGGCTGCGGCATTTGGTGGCTTTATCTATTCGCAGGTACAATCCGAAATCCTTAATGAAGCGGATTTAGCCGGTGGCGGACAGTCCGACGACCTACACATTCGCATAAACGGCCAGTTAGTATACGTCGAAGAGATCTCTCAAGGAGAAATAGTCAACCTGCAAACTGAAGTGTCGGCTTCTTTTCTGGGTGGCTTTCGTATTCAGTTAATAGAGTGGGACTCAGGCAGCAACAACGACAACCTTGGTTTTATTGGGGTGACGGATGATTATAAGCCGGGGGAGAATTACTCTGTCGAGGCCCTGGTCCTCGGTCCTGAGGAAGAAGGCAGCATCTATGTGATTACTTATCGCGTCGAACGCGGTGTGGGTGACCCGGCAGAAGTGACAACAGCGATGCTGTGCGGCATTAACCAGTGCAACGCCTGCGAAGGAGCTTCCTGTGACCGGGATGAACGTGATGGGATAGATCGATCTGCCCAAGGTGGTTTGCTTTCATGCAGTGAACATTATTACCCGATGGACGGGCCATTTCGGTTTGCTCAGTGGGTGATCTATGACCAATTTATAGGCTATGACGTGAGACTCAAGGAGTGTCGTGGCCCCTCTGATGGCACCTTAACTAGCTTTGATCGGTACTGCCCAGCGCTTTCAGCGCCTACGAACCTTAACGCACTTTCGAGGGGACCTTTGTCGGTAAGGGCGCAAGACCAAGTACCTATCTTCGATTGGGACGGCTCGATAGGTGGGCTTTATGTGATGACCATTACCGATAGCAGTGGAGCTGGTAGGTGGACCGAAGCAATCGGCACGACCAGGACTGTCCCGTTCGTTTGCGAGGATTCTAGTTGTAATAATTCCGAGGATTTGACCTTAGAACCCGGTGATTACATTTTTCGGGTCCGTCAAAGAGTGGACCAATATAACCCTTGTGGCAGCCAATATGCTGAGCTACCTTTTACAATATTTCAACCCGAGTCAACGAATAAGTCGCTTACCCTTAAGCAGGCCGGCTCCTCTTTTGGGGGTGATAATGCTTCAGTCGAACGTAGCAAGCTTCCTTTGACCTCCTATGGTGTTGAGGATTCGTACGCGGTCGGCACAGAGCTAACATTAACAGCCGTTCCGGGAGTCAAGACAGAGTTCGTAGAGTGGCTGGGTACTGATGGTAGTTGCGGATCCGCGAAAGAATGCCAAATAACGATGAATGAATCAAAAACGGTAACCGCGGTGTTTAGGCTCTGGCCGTTTCTCCTCCTTAACGGCGCGACATCTAAAATTTTATCAACTCCAGAGGCGATTCCAGAATGCGACGGTGCGCAGGGTGACACGGGCTGCGATTTATACCCGACCGGTACAGTGCTTCAAATTGAGCCCGAAGAAATTGAAAACTTCGAATTTAAGGGGTGGGCAGGCGATGAGGACTGCGCAGATGGGATGGTGAATTTGACTAAAAACACATCTTGTCGCGCCGAATACCAGCGAACCGCGTACGTGCTGGAGGTCGGTGGCGTTAACGCCGTGGTACAAAGTGAATCTGGAGATGCGATTGACTGCGCGGGCTTCGGGACCGACTGTGAAGAAATCTATCCTGCAGGTGAGAGTAACACAGTCATCCTGACCGTCACCCCGGACCCGGACCATGTGTTTACAAGGGTGCTTGGGGCGTCATGCACTAACAACGGGCGGCTGCTCGGTGTTGACCCTGTGCGTTATGAGGTAACAGTAGCTGACCAGGATGTGTCTTGTAGCTTTTCAGCTGCGCCAGCTGATTCAACCAAAGAACTTGAGATCGTTATTCGGGGTGGTGGCGAAGCGCTGGTCTTTGCTGAGGCCGTTCCGTCGTTTGGTCGCTCGTTGATGTCGAACTGCTATACGCGGGAAAACCGGACCGGGCTTTTTTGCAGTAAAGACTTCCCGGTAAACACAGAGGTCCAACTCAATGTAAAGGCCAAGCGTGGCTCGGTATTTCTTGGCTCTACTGACATTAAACCCGAATGTGGTGGCGAGGGTACGATCACGATGTCTGCAAATCAGACTTGTTCAATCAACGTGCGCCGCGACGTCCTGATCGTTGAACCTAACTCATCCTTCCCGAATGGGTATGGCTTCAACCGCAGTGAGGCCAATCGAGATCTCAATGTTGACGACTGGGCGATTGAAGATGCTGGCGATCCGCTAGCATCAGACCTTGCTGCTTACGGAACGGTGATCTGGCAAACCGGTAAGACGTTCACTGACGGAGCCTATAGCCCCTCCTATGCGGGCGAACAAGAATTGGCCGAGTACTTAGACGCGGGCGGCTGCCTGATTGTGTCTGACCCTGAGTATGGGCGAAACCGCGGAAACTCAAATTTTGCCAGAGAATATTTGGGTGTTGGGCGTTTCGACCAAGATGTCAGCAAGTTGGCGTTCAATCCAGTAGCAAGTGACTTTGCAAGCTTTGATGGCCTGGGCCCATTTGAGGTGCGTGCACAATCTTTTGATGACGTAGGGCAGTTTAATGACGCGGTAACGGTCGATCTTGAAGCCGCCGGGCCAAATAGTGCCCAGGTTATTTTTGAATACGACGATGGTAGTGGCGCCGCCATTGCCACTGAAAACGAACGATATCGCACAGTGTATTACGGTTTTTCTTTAGCGGCGATGGAAGGGAATGCAGGATTCCACGAGATGCCCAACGCGGCGTTGGACTTTTGTCAGGAGCCCGACAGAATCGACCTTGAACAGACATACTACAAAGACCTGATTGCAGCTGCGGCTGAAACTGATGATATGACGTACATCACGATCGATGCACTAGAGGGTGCGGGGCTGAGCAATCTGATTGAGGCTAATATGGAAGATTACCGGCAGGGCATCAAACTGACCGAAGACTCTCTGGTTCGAGCGCCTGACATCCAGGACCTTATCGATCAGGTAAACACGCTGGCTGATGCTGATGCTGATGCTGATGCTGATGGTGTCTCTGACGCATCAGATAACTGCGCCGATATTGCCAATAGTGATCAGCTGGATACGGATTCAGACGGTGACGGCGACGCGTGTGACCTTGATGATGATGGTGACGGGGTCCTCGATGCGGATGATGCCTTTCCGCTTGATGCGACTGAGTCGGTCGATACCGATGGCGACGGCGTGGGCGACAATGCCGATCCCGACAACATGACCAAAGCGCGCGCTTACCTGATGACCCGGTCAACGAGTGCTAACCTCACAACACTACATATTATTAATTCTTCGGATAATCCACAG
>JABGVY010000388.1 GCA_018645845.1 Gammaproteobacteria bacterium
CGCGCTGGTCGCACCGTCCGGCGAGATCAACACCTGGCAAAAAGATGATTCACTGGGGGACAGTTGACCTGAGCCAAGCCTGTCATATATTTCTGTAGCGCCAAGTTTTACTGGGTCTTCAATATCACCCAGATCTCTCAGGATTAATACTGCTCCCTCCTCCATGGGACCTACAATGCCATCAACCAGCTTAGTAGTACCGGGAGCCCGCTGCATTAGAAAAGGCGGCAGCTTAGTCAGGTTCTTGTCCCGCAGCGCACTTTTTACGTTACCGACGACTGAAGATCTTTCACCAAGTACTTGACGCCAGACTTCGCCAGTATCAAGGTCTCGCCCCAGCAATTCTCTCGCATCCTGGTTGATGTTGATGATTTTGCCTTCCTGATCCAGAAAAATCAGAGCGTTGCCAATACAAGCTAGGGCAGTTTCCAGCAACTGTTGTTTTTCTTTAAGCTCTTTTTCTACGCGAAATTTGTATAGCGCCATTTCAATCGTGATTTGTAGGTCACGATTCTCAACAGGCTTAATGATATATCCAAAGGGCGTGACTTTTTTGGCTTTGGCAACGGTGTCTTCATCAGAGAAGGCCGTGAGAAAAACGATCGGAATATCCATCATCGCCTGGATTCTTGCGGATAGGTCGATACCACTCAAACCGTGGCGCAACTGGATATCACATAGCAAGAGGTCCGGCCGGGTTTCGCGCGCGAGCTCAACCGCTTCTTCGCCGAATGCGGTGCCGACGACTTCCCAACCCATCTTTGTAAGCCTGTTCCGAATTTCATGCGCGATCAGCGCTTCATCTTCTACAATGAGAATTTTTGCCGGAACCGATTCCTCAATCACCCTACCCTCGCTTCACACAGTGCCTATATCAAGTGGCATGTGGTTATGTGCCGAACCGCGCCTTTGCTTCCTTTCGTCTTGCATGCAGAACAGGCTCAGTATAACCATTAGGTTGTTCCTTACCCTTAAACACTAGATCACACGCCGCCTGGAAGGCAACGTTATCATCAAAACCCGGGGCCATGTCCCGGTATTCCGCATCTGCTGAATTCTGGCGATCAACGACCGCTGCCATTTTTTTCAACGTTTCCATCACCTGCTCTTCACTACACACGCCATGGCGAATCCAGTTAGCAATGTGTTGAGAAGATATTCGCAGTGTCGCCCGATCTTCCATCAAACCAACATCATTAATATCCGGAACTTTGGAACATCCCACACCTTGGTCAATCCAGCGAACAACGTAACCTAGAATCCCCTGGGCGTTGTTCTCAAGTTCCTGCTGCACATCTTGCTCTGACAGGTTTTCACCACTTAGCGTCGGGATGGTCAGCAAGTCCGCCAGATTCGCCCTGCTTCGCACCTTCAGTTCTTCCTGCCTGCTCATAACATTCAACTGGTGATAGTGCATCGCATGTAATGTTGCAGCCGTCGGTGAAGGTACCCATGCGGTGTTTGCACCTGCGGCCGGGTGATCTATTTTCTGCTCCATCATCTGGGCCATTTCGTCCGGCATCGCCCACATGCCCTTGCCTATCTGCGCCTTACCTTGCAATCCGGCCGCCAGACCAACATCGACATTCCAATCTTCGTAGGATCTGATCCAAACCTGCTGCTTCATCGTGGTTTTTTTCACCATCGGGCCGGCTTCCATACTGGTGTGAATTTCATCTCCCGTGCGATCAAGAAACCCGGTGTTGATGAAGATCACACGATCTTTTGCCACCCGGATGCATTCCTTCAGGTTCAGCGTTGTGCGCCGCTCTTCGTCCATAATACCAACTTTCAGCGTATTCACAGGAAGCCCCAATGCCTTTTCAATTCGAGCAAACAGATCAACCGTCAGTTGCACTTCTTCGGGGCCGTGCATTTTTGGTTTAACGATATAGACGCTGCCCGTCCTGGAGTTACTGAGCGGGCCCGTCCTGTTCAGGTCATGCATCGCAATCAGGCTCGTGAACATGCCGTCCATGATACCTTCCGGTATTTCACTGCCATCAGCCATCAAGATGGCATCGTTGGTCATCAGGTGGCCTACATTCCGAATCAACATCAAACTGCGTCCGTGAAGCGTTACATCATTCCCATCTGCTCCCTTATAGGTACGATCCGAATTTAACGTACGGCGAACCACTTGATCGCCTTTTACGAATTCTTCCATCAACTTGCCTGACATCAGGCCAAGCCAATTGCCATATACGATGACCTTATCGTCAGCATCGACAGCGGCGATCGAGTCTTCGCAATCCTGAATAGTCGTGAGCGCAGATTCGACCAGCACGTCTTTCACACCGGCTTTTTCATTTTTACCAATCGAGTCTTCACGGTCGATCTGAATCTCGATATGTAAGCCATTGTGTTTCAATAGAATTCCAGAGGGTTCAGCCTCATCGCCAAGGTAACCCACAAACTGGTCGGGGTTTGCCAGGCCCGTCGCCTCACCATTTTCAAGCTGGATTTCAACTGCCCCATCCACCATTCGGTATTGGACGGCATCCTGGTGCTGTGCGCCTTCTAGCGCATAGGTTTCATTCAGGAAATTCGCTGCGTATGCAATCACGCGATCACCCCGAACGGTGTTATAAGCGCCGCCTTTTTCCGCGCCATCGCTCTCTGGGATAACGTCGGTGCCATACAGGGCGTCGTACAAACTTCCCCAACGCGCGTTGGCTGCATTCAAGGAAAAACGTGCATTCATCACGGGAACTACCAGTTGTGGCCCCGCTGTTAATGCAATTTCTTTGTCTACATTTTCAGTGGTGATTTCAAAATCCGGCCCCTCTTCCAGGAGATAGCCGATTTCACGAAGAAAAGCCGTGTATTCGGTTTCATCAATCTGTTGTCCCGCACGCTCCTGATGCCAGGCGTCAATTTTCGACTGGAACTCATCACGCTTCGCCAACAGGGCTCGATTTCGCGGTACGAACTCTTTAAGAACAGACTCCATTTCGGACCAAAAATGCGCTACCGACACGCCGGTCCCCGGCGCAATTTCATTTTCCAGAAGGTCACTCAAAACCTTCGCGATGTTTAACTGTCCTATCGTCACTCTTTCTGTCATGGCTTTACTTTCCGACTCATCTTACTTTATACAACGGGTTCAATTTTAGGGCGCGTCATTGGCGCTCTGAAGAAGTCGCATGCTACGCCAATTACCCGTATCTTGCATGTCACGATATGGTTTTATGAATAATCAAAACCACTTATGCTGGCAAAACCAGCCCTTAAGGAAAGAAAATGGAATTTACCCGCCTACAAGAATACGTTCAGGTTGTTACCACACTACTGGTCGATGGTTTTGTACTTGCTTTCACGGCGTTGATCATCGCAATTATCGTTATGTACATTGTTGATGTCACCCAAACATCTCAGGCCATTCGGAGGAACTACCCGGTCGTTGGTCGCTTCCGCTACCTGTTTGAGGACATGGGAGAATTTTTTCGACAGTATTTTTTTGCTCAGGACCGAGAAGAAATGCCTTTCAATCGGGCGGAGCGCTCCTGGGTGTATCGCTCCGCCAAAAATGTGGACAGTACAGTCGCTTTCGGGTCTACCCGAAGCCTGAACCCGTCGGGCACTGTCATTTTCTCAAATACAGCCTTCCCCAAGCTGGTGGGAGACTCTGTCGATAGCCAGGCGATAGAGATCGGCCCTTACTGCAGCGAACCCTATCAACCGCGGTCGATATTCAATATTTCAGCCATGAGCTACGGTGCCATTTCAAAACCGGCCGTCCTTGCACTGTCGAGGGGCGCAAAAATGGCCGGTTGCTGGATCAATACCGGTGAAGGGGGATTAAGCCCATTCCATTTGCAAGGTGGCGCCGATATTGTCATGCAAATTGGCACAGCAAAATACGGTGTTCGGGACCGAGATGGAAACTTAAGCGACGACAAACTGAGGGAAATCAGCGCTATTCCTCAGGTTAAAATGTTCGAATTGAAATTGAGCCAAGGCGCCAAGCCCGGAAAAGGTGGCATCCTGCCTGGAGAAAAGGTTAATGAAGAAATTGCCACTATTCGCGGTATTCCAGTAGGCCAGGATTCCATCAGCCCCAATCGCCATCCTGAAATTGACTCAGTAGAGGATCTGCTGGATACCATCGAACACATTCGTGACATCACAGGGAAGCCCACGGGCTTTAAAATAGTTTTGGGAGACGCTCAATTTATCGACGAGCTTTGTGAAGCTATTAACACGCGGGGAGTAGCGTCAGCACCGGATTTCATCACACTCGATAGCGCTGACGGCGGCACAGGCGCTGCGCCTCAAAGCCTTATTGACTACATGGGCTTACCCCTGAGGGAAAGTCTACCCATACTCGCTAATTCCCTTATCAAGCACGATCTTAAACGCAGGGTTCGTGTGATTGCCTCGGGTAAGCTGGTCGACCCCGCATCTGTCGCCTGGGCACTTTGCCTGGGAGCCGATTTCGCCGTTTCTGCTCGCGGCTTCATGTTCGCCTTAGGCTGTATTCAGGCACTCCAATGCAACAAGAACAGCTGCCCTACTGGGATTACAACGAATAACCCTTCACTTCAGAAGGGACTGGTCGTGAGCGATAAAGCAGAACGTGTTAAAAATTACTGCCACAACATGAACTACGAAGTTGGTGTCATCGCTCATGCTTGTGGTGTCGAAGAGCCTCGTCGGTTATCGCGCCATCACGCAAGGGTGGTGACAGATACAGGACAATCGATCTCTGTGAAAGACCTACACAAGCTACCCATAAACGCTGACTAAAAACCATCAAGGAGTGTTAAGAATGCTGGACACAGAAATCGATATTGTCACTAACGATGGGAACATGAACACCTTTATTTCCCACCCGGAAGAAGGAGGACCGTATCCCGTCATCCTTTTTCTAATGGACGCACCGGGGTACCGCGAAGAGCTTCATGATATGGCTAGAAGAATAGCCACCGCTGGGTACTACGTAATGTTACCCAATCTTTACTATCGCCGCACACGGGAACCCGTGATTAATGGTGTGCCAGATAGCCGCGAGATTATGTTTGGCCATATGAATAGCCTCTCCAATTCGATGGTCGTGGATGATTGCAGAGCACTGCTGAACTATGCTGATTCGCAGGTTGCAGCGCGTAACGGCGCTGTCGGTTGCACAGGATATTGCATGAGCGGCCCCTTCGCCTTCGCTGCAGCGGCACAGCTAGCTGATCGCGTCAAGGCATCAGCCTCCTTTCATGGGGTCAGACTTTGTGTTGATACCGACGACTCACCGCACCTGGACGCCGACAAGATACAGGGCGAAATGTACTTCGGCATGGCAGAGACAGATGACTGGGCACCACCAGAAATGGTTGAAGCCCTAGACAAACATATGCAGACTACCGGCGCCAATTACCGCATTGAATGGTACCCGGGCACGCATCATGGGTTTGTTTTTCCATTGCGCGAGGGCAAATACCACAAAGCATCAGCCGAACGACACTACGAACGATTGTTTGCAATATTCGAAAGAAATTTATAAGGAGTTCAAATGCCTCGCCCCCGACGATTAAGAAGATGCCAGTTATCCGTTCCCGGCAGTAGTGAGAAGATGATGGCGAAGTCTGCTGGCCTCGATTGCGACCACGTGTTCCTCGATCTGGAAGATGCTGTTGCACCCAATTCAAAGTCGGACGCTCGCGGCATGATTGTTGAGGCCTTGAACAAACATGACTGGAAACCCAAAACGCTTTGCGTACGAATCAACGACGTTGAAACCGAATACTGTCATGACGATATCATCGAAGTCGTGACAGGTGCCGGAGACAAACTCGACACTATCATGCTGACAAAAGCAAAGAATGCACACGATGTCATGTTCGTGCATATGATGCTCGACCAAATCGAAGCAAAACTTGGTCTCAAGAACAGAATCGGTATTGAGTGCCTGATCGAAGAGGTAGAGGGCATGATGAACGTGGAAGAAATCGCAGCCTGCAGCGACAGACTTGAGTGCCTGATCTTTGGTATGGGTGACTACTCTGCGTCCCAGGTGATGAATATTCAGAACATAGGCGGAGACAGCGCCAGCTATCCTCCTGACCTGTGGCACTACCCAAGATACAAACTGACTATCGCGTGTCGCGCCAATGGCCTCGACCCTGTTGACGGTCCATTCGCGGATTTCCGCGATCCGGACTTTTTCAGAACAGACTGTGAGCGAGGTAATGTACTGGGAATGGTCGGAAAGTGGGCTATTCACCCAAGCCAGATCGAAATTGCCCAGGACGCTTTTTCTCCGAGTGCAAAAGCCGTGAGTACTGCAAGGAAACAACAAAAAGCTTATGACGAAGCGCTGGAACAAGGGCTTGGAGCCATCCAGGTAGACGGTGTCATGGTCGATGCAGCTAGTGTGCGGATACTGCAGAACATCATTGATAAGGCCGAATTGATTGGCATGTAACGCAAAAAAATGAACTCAACATGGTTAACAGACGTTTTGCATTAGGTGTTGTTTTCTTTACAGCACTCATGGACTCCATCGGTTTTGGCATCATTTTACCGGTAACGCCGACGCTATTAATGGAAGTCAGTGACGAGGGACTCTCAAGTTCTGCCGTGTACGGTGGCTGGCTGATGTTTTCCTTCGCTATCATGCAATTCGTCTCTATGCCGGTACTCGGGAACCTCTCCGACGCTTATGGGCGAAAACCGGTCCTATTAGGTTCGTTATTGGTACTGAGCATCAACTACCTGATCATGGGGCTAGCACAATCTCTGGTGCTGCTGTTTATTGGCAGGCTGATCTCTGGCATCGGGTCTGCGACATTTAGCACCTGTAACGCATACATTGCAGACACTACCTCGGTCGACGAACGTGCCCAGTTCTTTGGTTTAATGGGTGCTGCGTTTGGCCTTGGATTCGTTATCGGGCCGGTACTGGGGGGCTTCCTTGGGGAGTATGGAAGCCGGGTGCCCTTCTTTGCAACCGCTGGACTGATCTTCTTTAACCTGATCATCGGGCTGATATTTTTGCCGGAATCCCACACGCCCAACAATCGACGACCTTTTGAAATAAGACGCGCTAATCCGTTTTCTGCCATGAAGCAGATGAGCCAATTCAAGATCGCCTTCGGCATTATCGGCGTCCTCTTCCTGTACAACATGGGTCACCATGCGCTGCCCGCTGTGTGGACTTTTTGGGGCATCGAAAAATTCGACTGGACACCACGCGAGATCGGCTACAGCCTGGGCTTCATTGGTATCCTGATGGTATTTTCACAGGGTTACCTGATAAGAATCGTGATACCGGCCCTTGGCATGCGCTGGGCTGGCGTCGTCGGGCTTAGCTTCACTATCATAGCCTTCGTTGGATATGCGCTGTCGCAAACCCCGACCATGGCATACATGTTCATGATCGCCGGTGCCCTGGGGGGGCTTGCGGGCCCAGCCATGAGCGGCATTGCTTCAAGTCAGGTCGGCCCGGATCAGCAAGGGGAATTGCAGGGTGCGATTGGGAGCGTGGGGTCACTGACGAACATCATCAGCCCGCTGCTGATGACGATGGTTTTCGGGCTATATACAAGCTCGGATGCCCACTTTTACTTTCCGGGTGCGCCTTTCATTCTTGCAGCGATACTCACCATGATGAGTCTCGTCTTATTTTTCCGGATCACTATTGGGTTCTCCCAAAAAGAGACTGCTACCCAGACTTAACAAGGTCACCGCTCATGATCCAAGCCAGGAAAATGAATACCTTTAACCTGATATCCTTGATACTACTGGGCTCTAGCGGATAGGAAAAATCTCACCCATATTATTGTATTCTCCATTTTATGAATGAACTTTGTGCAAAAACCGCCGTGGAACTTCGCAGCCTGATTGGCAAAAAAGAAATCAGCGCTGTCGAATTACTAGATGCCCATCTTGAACAAATCGAGTTAGTCAACCCCGCGTTGAACGCCATCGTCACCCTGGTCCCGGATCACGCCAAAGCGATGGCACAAAAAGTCGACCATCAAATTGCCAAAGGCGAAAAGCCCGGGTTGCTGGCAGGACTTCCCGTAGCACATAAAGACCTTGTTCAAACCAAAGCTATCAGAACAACCTTTGGCTCACGACTGTTTGAAAACTTCATCCCCAAGGAAAACGCGCTGATCGTGCAACGCCTGGTTGATGCCGGCGGCGTCACTATCGGCAAGACAAACGTGCCCGAGTGGGGAGCTGGCTCACAGACTTTCAATGAAGTGTTTGGCGCAACCAAAAATCCGTTTGACCTGACGCGGACATGCGGGGGTAGTTCTGGCGGGGCGGCAGTAGCGCTTGCGGCAAGAATGCTGCCGCTGGCCGATGGCAGTGACATGGGTGGTTCGCTTCGTAATCCAGCTAGCTTTTGTAACGTTGTCGGGTTCAGGACCAGTGCTGGTCTCGTGCCTGCCTATCCTGTCGCTGATGGCTGGAGTAACCTTGGCGTCCTTGGCCCGATGGCTCGCACTGTTTCAGATTGCGCATTGATGCTGGCCGCCATTGCAGGGCCAGATGACAGAACCCCCATTTCACTACCTGATTCTGCAGCACTATTTCTGCAAACACTGGAGAGCGATCAAAAGGGGGCCCGTATTGCTTTCTCAACCGACTTCGCAGGACAACTCCCGGTTGAACCGGCAGTCCAGGATGTTATGGCTCAAGGCGTGCAGGTGCTGTCGGATCTCGGCTGCAAGGTCAGTGAAAGCTGCCCTGACTTTAGTGGGGCAGATGACGTGTTTAAGACCCTGCGGGCATGGAGCTTTGCGTCTGGCCATGGAGAAGAAATCAGGCGACATCCAGAACAGTACAAGGAAACGATGATCTGGAATGTCGAAGCGGGACTTGAACTCTCTGGTACTGATGTCTCAGAAGCAAACAAAACACGCACGGAAATTTACCAGCGCGTTATCACCTTCTTCGAGGACTATGACTTCCTGGTATTGCCCGTATCCCAGGTAGCACCCTTCCCCCTCACCAACGAGTACGTTACCAGCATCAACGACACCCCGATGGATACCTATATAGACTGGATGAAATCCTGTTACTACATCACCG
Organism: Gammaproteobacteria bacterium; assembly: GCA_018645845.1. Taxonomy (GTDB): domain Bacteria; phylum Pseudomonadota; class Gammaproteobacteria; order Pseudomonadales; family Azotimanducaceae; genus UBA9659. Next base: position 9,037 of record JABGVY010000388.1, read on the forward strand.
TCACAGGCCTACCAGCGATCTCGATACCCTGCGGATTTACGCCCGAGGGGTTACCGGTCGGCATACAGATCATTGGTAAACCACTACAGGAACTGGCTGTCCTGAGGATCGCTTACGCCTTCGAACAGGCAACAAACACCTGGAAAACCCAGCCCAACATCTGCATCTAGTAGCCTCTTATCCATAAACTTCAACTATCCGTAAACTTCATGCATAGGTACAAAGGATCAGCTATACTGCGACCAGTTCCTTGGGGGTGGTAGTACACCTGAGATCAAACCCCAGAACCTGATCCGGATAGTACCGGCGTAGGAAAAGGATGATCGCTACATCTCCCATTACGTCCATACCGGGTCTCTTATTATTTTGCTGGAGAGACTC
>JABGVY010000497.1 GCA_018645845.1 Gammaproteobacteria bacterium
CAAGCTTTTCCTGTCTGGTTATGGCACTGCTGCTTTCGATGCCATGCTGGAGAATGATATCTATGGGTGGTTGTTCCCGGATTCCAAGCGGTCGATGGAGAACAATGCGACTGAAGAACTCGTACGGCTGGCACTAACCAGTACAGACCAAAGAATTGCGAAAAAAATGCCGGTCACACCAGCTTTTATATATGCAGCAATACTCTGGTATCCATTTGTTGACGAACAACAGCGGCTAGAACAGGAGGGTGAGATCACATACGCTGCTGCACATGAAGCGGCTAACAATGTGATATCGAAACAGCAGCTTTTCACCTCTATCCCGAAACGGTTCTCCGGTCCGATGAGAGACATCTGGTTCCTTCAGTCGCGACTACCTTCCCGGTTTGGCCAGAAACCCGACAGAACGATGGAGCATAAGCGCTTCAGGGCTGCTTATGATTTTCTTCTACTACGAGAACAGGCTGGCGAGAAAACAGAACAACTCGGAGAGTGGTGGACGGAATACCAGGAAGCCACCGAAGAACGGAAGCTTGCCATGAAACAAGCAACCAGCAATGGTCGCCCGCGTAAGCGTAAGCGAAAACCACGCCGAAAACCCAGTAACAGCGATCACGCCTCCTCGCATTAACAGCGGAATCCAGAATACCCGATACAACTACTGCCTGATCCCGGTTTTAAGCCGAGCCACATTGTGGCACCCTGTCTATCCCATCACTTATGGTTTGAAGGAGCCGATATGTCGGAACACAAGGTTTATCCAGTACCCAAAGAATTCGAGAACCATACGCATATTCGCAACGATCAATACCTTGCGATGTATGATGCCTCGGTTAATCGATCTGATGAGTTCTGGTCCCAGAAAGCTGATGAGTTCATCACCTGGTTTAAACCCTGGAACAAGCTGACCGAATCTGACTTCGATCAAGGCGAGGCTAAATGGTTCTTAGGCGCGGAGCTAAACGCAAGCTACAACTGCATCGACCGACATCTAGAACTGAAGGCTGACCATACGGCCATCATCTGGGAAGGCGATGACCCTGGTGATGACCTCCGTGTTACTTATCGCGAACTGCACGAACACGTCTGTCGACTTTCCAACGTGTTGCTGGACCGCGGCGTTACCAAGGGCGATCGAGTCTGCATCTATATGCCAATGATCCCTGAAGCCGCGTACGCGATGTTGGCCTGCGCGCGGATAGGCGCAGTACACTCGGTTGTATTTGGCGGTTTCTCTCCGCAAGCATTACAGGACCGAATCCTGGATTCCGATTGCAGGACTGTGATCACTGCTGATGAAGGCGTGCGTGGTGGCAGACCGATCCCCCTCAAGGAAAATACCGACAAGGCCCTCGAGGACTGTCCCGACGTTTCTACTGTCCTGGTCGTTAAACGAACAGGCGGGAAAGTAAACTGGTTCGATGAACGTGATGTCTGGTACGAGGAGGCAACGAGCCAGGTCTCACCAGAGTGCGAAGCTATTCCCATGGGTAGCGAAGACCCTTTATTCATCCTTTACACTTCCGGCTCAACGGGAAAACCAAAAGGTGTCCTTCACACAACCGGCGGATACCTGTTACAGGCCGCAATGACCCATAAGTATGTATTCGACTATCATGAAGGTGATGTCTACTGGTGCACCGCTGACGTTGGCTGGGTGACGGGACATTCTTACATTGTGTACGGCCCTCTCGCTAACGGCGCCATTACGCTGATGTTCGAAGGTGTTCCAACCTACCCTGACTCTTCGAGATGCTGGCAAGTCGTCGACAAGCACAAGGTCAATATTTTCTACACCGCTCCGACAGCCCTGCGTGCGCTCATGAGCCAGGGAGATGGTTTCGTAAAATCAACCTCTCGCCAGAGTCTTCGATTATTAGGCAGTGTCGGTGAGCCCATCAATCCGGAAGCATGGGAATGGTATTACCATGTCGTGGGTGACGCACGATGTCCGATCGTGGATACATGGTGGCAAACTGAAACTGGCGGCATCATGATCACCCCCCTGCCCGGGGCAACTGATTTAAAACCCGGCTCAGCTACCAGGCCTTTTTTTGGCGTCAAGCCCATCCTGCTGGATGAAAACGGTAAAGAGCTGGAAGGCGCGACTTCAGGTAACCTGGCGATAAGCGGTTCATGGCCAGGTCAAATCAGAACCATTTTTGGAGATCACCAGAGGTGTATAGACACTTACTACTCAACCTATCCAGGTTATTACTTCACCGGTGATGGCGCCCGACGGGATGAAGATGGTTATTTCTGGATCACTGGCAGGGTTGACGATGTATTGAATATATCTGGACATCGCCTGGGTACCGCGGAGATCGAAAGCGCACTGGTGGAACACAGCCTTGTTGCTGAAGCCGCTGTTGTCGGTTATCCCCACGACATTAAAGGCCAGGGCATCTACGCGTTCGTCACCTTGATGCAGGGAACCGAAGGCACTGATGCGCTGTTGAGTGAACTGAACAACCTTGTTAGAACAGAGATAGGCGCAATCGCAAAGCCCGATATCCTGCAATGGGCCCCTGGCTTACCGAAGACCCGGTCCGGCAAGATCATGCGACGTATTCTCCGTAAGATTGCAGAAAACGAACTGGACAAGCTGGGAGATACCAGCACGCTGGCCGACCCTTCAGTCGTGGATGACCTCATCAGTAACAGTCCAGTGACCCCATAAAGAGGCGTTTTCTAAAAGCAAGGGATACGGAAGACACAAACAAAAACGCCGTCAAAAGACGGCGTTTTGTGACACTAGAAGCTAGCGATCAGCTGGCGCTGTCACCGCTGTTGTCTACCGCAACATTGCCATTTGGCCCATCTGCGTCGTCATCTGCTTCCTCTTCCGCTTCTTCCTCAATCAGCTCTTTCATCGAAAGTTTGATTCGACCACGGTCGACGTCAAGAACCAGCACCTTAACTTCCTGTCCTTCGGACAGGTAGTCAGTAACTTTTTCAACACGCTCTTTCGCGATCTGAGAGATATGAACCAGACCATCCTTGCCCGGTAAAATGTTAACGAAAGCACCAAAGTCTGCAATCTTAACAACCTTTCCGTTGTAGATCTGACCAACTTCAGCTTCTTTGGTAATCGCCTCAATCATGGCAACTGCAGCATCCCGGGAATCGGCATCTTCACCAAAGATAGTGATTGAGCCATCGTCTTCGATATCCACCGAGGCACCGGTTTCTTCTGTAATGCCACGAATAGTCGAACCACCTTTACCAATAACATCCCGAACCTTGTCTGCTTCAACCTTAATGGTCACCATTGCAGGTGCGTTTTCGGAAACACCTTCACGGGACTGGCCAATTACCTTGTTCATTTCGCCCAGAATATGCAGCCTGGCATCTCTGGCCTGGCCGAGCGCAGTTTCCATAATCTGTTCGGTGATGCCCTGAATCTTGATATCCATTTGCAGCGCAGTAACACCTGTTTCCGTGCCTGCCACTTTAAAGTCCATATCACCAAGGTGATCTTCATCGCCTAAAATGTCGGTCAGTACCGCAAAGTCTTCACCTTCAAGCACTAGTCCCATAGCGACACCAGCCACTGGCGCTTTGAGCGGTACGCCCGCGTCCATCAACGCAAGGCTTGCGCCACAGACAGAAGCCATCGAGGATGAACCGTTTGATTCTGTAATTTCAGAAACAACGCGTGTCGTATACGGCCAGTCTTCACTCTTTGGCAGCATTGCAGCAATCCCACGTCGAGCCAATCGGCCATGACCGATTTCGCGTCGTTTAGGTCCGCCAGAAAAACCCGTTTCTCCCACACTGTAATGAGGGAAGTTGTAATGCAACAGGAAGTTGTCTCGATATGTGCCTTGTAGCGCATCTATGATTGCTGCATCCCGCATGGAACCCAGAGTGGTTGAAACCAGTGCCTGAGTCTCACCCCGTGTAAACAGTGCAGAACCATGGGCCTTCGCCAGCACACCAACTTCAACATCAATCTGGCGTACCGTTGTAGTATCACGACCGTCAATTCGAGGCTGGCCCGATACGATAGCGCGGCGAACCGTTGATTTACCAATGCTATCGAATACGGCTTTAATCTCGTCCTTGGCCGTTTCTTCACTCTCAAGCGCTGCAACCGCAGCAGATTTAAGCTCAGAAAGCTTGTCCTGCCGCGCCATCTTTTCAGTGATCTGATAGGCAGCGCCAATCTCTTCACCGAACTGACTCGTAATCGCTTCAATCAGCGCAGCGTTCGGGGTAGCTGGCTCCCAGACCCAAGCTTCTTTACCTGCTTCTGCTTTAAGCTCAGCACAGGCAGCGATAACTGACTGCATTTCCTGGTGCGCGAAAAGTACCGCGCCGAGCATCTGGTCTTCAGTTAATTCGTTCGCTTCCGATTCAACCATCAATACAGCGGTCTCTGTACCCGCGACAACCATGTCAAGTTCTGAAGTCTTAAGCGCTTCATAGCCAGGATTGAGCAGGTAACCTTCCGGCGTAAAACCTACTCGCGCAGCACCGATTGGGCCCGCGAAGGGTAAACCGGAAAGGGCCAAAGCCGCTGATACACCGATCATGGCAACGATATCTGGATCTACATCCTTCGCTGCTGAAACTACCTGACAAGTCACCTGAACTTCGTTCATGAAACCTTTGGGAAACAGCGGGCGGATAGGCCGGTCGATCAAACGGCATGTCAGCGTTTCTTTCTCGGAAGGTCGACCTTCTCGCTTAAAGAAACCACCGGGAATTTTACCCGCTGCATAGGTTTTTTCTTCGTAGTTCACTGTTAAGGGGAAGAAGTCCTGACCTGCTTTCATCTCAGGGCGTGCAACCACTGCAACTAGAACTGTTGTTTCTGCCATGGTTACCATGACAGATGCTGTTGCTTGTCTCGCAACCTTTCCAGTTTCCAGGAGGACTTCCTGGTCACCGAACATAAATTTCTTACTTATATAACTCACATTA
>JABGVY010000188.1 GCA_018645845.1 Gammaproteobacteria bacterium
TAAAAGCTGGCAGACTATGTTTTCCAGGGCTCAACACAGAAGCCCACGCATCCCATTTTTGAACAACTTTCATGAAGTCATCCATGTTTTTTCCTTCAGAAAAATTACAAGCTAAGGTCTCGACACCGCCAATTACCGGTGTGTCCGTCGTCAAACAAATGGAACAGATGAGCATCTCATTTAAGGGAGTGCTTTGCTCATCGGTTTTCATCTTACGCAGCATGCCATTGATAATGCAAACGACGTTCTGCAAGGGTGCTTCGTTTGATCCTTTGTCTGTTTCTCAGTATTGATTCTCCGCGCCCAAAGTAGACGTCGGCCGGTGTCAGGTTATCCAGGCTTTCATGGTAACGCTGGTGGTTGTAGTGATCGACGAACGCCTCAATCTGCTGTTCAAGATCACCCGGTAAAAAGTAGTGCTCCAGTAGTATTCGGTTCTTTAGCGTCTGGTGCCAGCGTTCGATCTTGCCTTGGGTCTGTGGATGATACGGCGCTCCGCGAACATGACTCATGCCGTTGTCGCTAAGCCAGTCAGCAAGCTCGCCGGATACGTAGCTGGATCCATTATCGGAGAGCAGCCTCGGTTTCTGCTCAACCTCGGCCTTCTCGCAACCGGATGCTTGCAGGGCAAGGTTCAGGGTCTCGGTCACGTCGTGGCTGGTCATGCCGGCGCACAACTTCCAGGCAATAACATAGCGGGAGAAGTCGTCCAGTATCGTCGACAGGTACATCCAGCCCCAGCCAATGATCTTCAGGTAGGTAAAATCCGTTTGCCATTGCTGATTGATGGCGGTGGTCTTGTCCTTAAACTCGCTGGCGGCCTTCATGACGATGAAGGCCGGACTAGTGATCAGGTCATGGGTCTTGAGAAGCCGGTAGACCGAGCTCTCCGAGACAAAGTAACCTTCCGAATCGGTAAACGTGACCGCCAACTCCCGTGGACTCAGTTCCGGTCGGTCCAGTGCCAGCGTGATCAGGCGGTCCCGAACCGCATCAGGGATGCGGTTCCACACCCGGGTCGGCTGCGGTGCTTTATCCTGCAGCGCATCCTGACCAGCACGACGGTAACGTTCGTACCAGCGATAAAAGGTGGTGCGCGGAATGCCCAACATGTCCAATGTCTGCTTGGCCGGCAGGTGTGATCGTTCCACCAGTCGAATGACCTCCAGCTTCTCGGCAGCAGGGTATCTCATTCGAACTCGTCCCCATCCCCGAGCATGCTTTTTTTGAGCAGTCGCAGTTCCAGCGTTTGTTCGGCTACCACTTCTTTTAGATCCCGGGCTTCAAGCCGCAGTTCGGTGACTTCACCGGTATTGGCCTGACGAACAATATCGCCGGCCAGGCGCTTCTTGCCGGCCTCCATGAACTCCTTGGACCATTTGTAATACAGGCTCTGGGCTATGCCTTCGCGGCGGCACAGCTCGGCAATACTGTCTTCACCGCGTAAACCATCCAGCACAATGCGGATCTTTTCCTCCGCACTGTATTGCTTACGCGTCTTGCGCCTGATGTCGCGAATGATCCGTTCTGACGATGCGGGTCGTTTTGCTGGTTTCTGTTTCATCTCAACTCCTTACGTTAGGATGAACAAAAACGCTCCTTTAAACCAGTGCTATATCTGTTCCATAGGCGTTGACGGGGTACAGATTACCGTATTGGTGTTATCTACCAATGGTGTTTCGTGGCTCTTGTGACCGGCGCACTTGATCCATCGAATGCAAGGGGAAATGCTTGGATGACAGAAATGGTTAAACGCAATGTTGCTGCTATTGAAGACCTGAATTGCTTAAAGCTACTCTAGAAACCTCTTCGATAATTGAAAAAGGTCATTAGGAAGATAAGGAGACTCACCTTTCGACAGGTTAGCCTTCCGCCTAGTTTAATTTTCTTCTAAGCCTTAGAAGCCAGTGCTATATCTGTTCCATAGGTGCTGATGGGGTACAATCTATACTTCAAAATTTGCTTGTCTCTGCTACCTACGGGCAGAGATCGCTCTTTACCTGCCTTACTCGTCCACATTAGTAATACCTGTAATAGCGGGAGTCCCATTCTGTGAAGTGGGGGGTACCATGGGGGTGGGGTGCTTCTTAGCTGGAAATGACTAGTGGCTTTTTTGAAAAAATGGTTACATTGGTAGTTACATCCAACCATCTTCTGTTACAGGAATTTAATGAACTCTTTAAACATGGTGGCCAGAGGTGGAATCGAACCACCGACACGAGGATTTTCAA
>JABGVY010000323.1 GCA_018645845.1 Gammaproteobacteria bacterium
ATCGCCATATGGGGCATTAATGAAACGAGTGTCATCCAGCTTCAATTGCGATTTGATATCCGTTGCCCAGCCTTCCCCGAAACTTTCCCAGCTCAAGACGTCAACACCTCTTGCCCCGAGCATGGTCCACATGGCCATCTCAAATGCACCCGTGTCTGACGCGGGCACAATAGCAAGCAGGTAATCTTCTGGGATACCCAGGATGCGTTTGCTGTCGTCGATCACTTTTTTCAGCCGAGCTTTCGGCTGTTTGGCGCGATGGGATCGGCCCAGTGATTCTGTATTGAGTTCTGCCACTGACCATCCAGGCCTTTTGCTGGTTGGACCGGATGAAAATTTTGGATTAGCAGGCTTTTTCTCTGGTTTTGGGAGAGATCTGTCTATGCTCATGATGGTCTTCCTAATGCCCTATTTACTACGGCGAAAAACAGGGCAATTTGCGGATTTAAGGTGACTATGTCAAGTTTCGCGCATAGGGAAAGATGAGAATAGATCCAGCATGAGGTTAGGGACTGAATATCGGGTTGCCGGGATGATGGCAACGGCTGCTCTTTTTACGCTGGCTGGCTATGAATTCATTCGTTCAGCCTCCACCGTGTTGTTCAAATCCGCCTATGGCGCCGAGAATTTGCCATTAGTGATGGCGGCAATGCCTGTCGTGGTGTTTTGCGGTGTGGCCCTCTATGGCTGGATACTCAGCCAGCTTGGTCCGCGAAGAACCCTGCTGGTCACGTCCCTGGGTTCTGCCATCGTGATCCTTTGTTGCTATCTGGTGTTGTTGACGGGTAGCAAGGCCATCACACCCGTGTTGTTCCTGTTTAAGGAGCTCTACATCGTGCTCCTGATCGAGCAGTACTGGAGTTACATTGATTCATCTGTAAGTCCATCTACCGCGAAAAAGGTTAATGGCCCGATTACAGGGATTGCCGGAATCGGGGGGGCGGTAGGTGGGATGCTGGTCGCTATGTCAGCCGAGTCCCTGGGAACAGAATTGATGGTGCTAATGGCGGCGATTGCGCTTGTACCTGCGGCTTTGGTGTCTAATCTAGCGTATCGTTTTTTCGGGGAACCCGAGATACCACCTAAAGCCGAATCCCATGGACACCTGGCATTATCATTGTTCAGGAAAAACCCGGTCCTGGTGAGTCTCATTGCGATCGTGCTGTCCTCCCAGGTCATGGCCGCAGTGCTGGATTTTAGGTTCCAATCGCTGCTATCGATTGAGTTCGCTGATAACCCTGATAAAGAAACGGCGTTCCAGGGATGGTTCTGGGGAACCCTCAACACGTCAGTGTTGGCATTCCAGTTTCTGATCACGCCATTACTCTTGTCTTTCGTCGCTATTAGATGGGTCCATCTGATGCTACCGCTGATACACCTGATAGCGATCAGTGCAGCGATTATAGAACCTAGCGTATTTACGGTAGGACTGGCGTTCTTTCTTTTTAAGGCATTCGACTATTCTATTTTCAGAGGCGCTAAAGAATTGCTCTACGTCCGGCTTGGGTTCGATGAGCGGTATCGAGCAAAAGAGGTCATCGACGTATTTGGATATCGAAGCGGTAAAGGTGCTTCAAGTGTGGTGATTGTCCTGTTGCAGAGGGCCGGTGTGCTAATGAACAACTATTACCTTGCCATTGGATTCGCGATGGCAGTTTTGTGGTTGGCGCTTGTCTTCCCGTTAACCCGCAACAGTGATGCGGAAACCGATTCGTCAGGCACTGATCAGTAGAAATATCCTCGGCTGCTCACCTGCGGCGATCTCGTTCAATATAGTCGCTAGTCGTTCACTGGCTAATACCAGCTGCGCGATCAGGACGGGTTTGTTGCGTTCCAGGTAATCGGGCCCAAGGCTGTCACCGGAGGCGATGGTGTTTCCCTGGGCATTGGAATAGGCGTTTGTGCGTCCCAGTGAGAGAGATTCGTTAAACCAGTCAATGATGTGCTTGTGTTTACTGTTTTTCTCGACGGACAACAGAAAATTGAGGCTGTCCGGGTATTTTATGCCCATGGATTGAAGCATGCCGTAATCCCACAGTGCGTGCAGGTTTGTTTCCTTGCCCTGCCATAGAATGGTGATCTTATTCCCGCCCCAGTCACTGGCATTGCCAACATGCAAAGGTTGATGTAGGTCGCCAATGAAGTGACCCACAAACCGAAGCGCAGCTGCACGTCTCGTTTTTTCCCTGCTGGAATCCGCTGGTTGAGAAAGGTAGGTCAGTGCTTGTTGAATACCCGTCGCGAGACAGTTAAGTGCGGCGCAGTCGCGAAGAAGGTCCACCGTAAATGCATCGTCGGGAACGTTGATGAAATGCTGCTCATAGGTACCCTTGCGATTGCTGTGCTTTACGTCATCCGGCCAAAGGCAGGACTCGGCAAATGAAACCTGCCCACCCTTCAGCGCCGCGCCTTCGACCAGAAGCTTATCGACCATGAGCCTTGCCTCAGGCGTGAGCTTAGCTTGCGCCATGGCGCAGACAAGCCGGTGACCGTCCCATCCCCAGGCTTGTGCATTAAAAGAGACAAGAAGCAGGAACAAGCTTGAGAATACAAATCTGAACGACATGACTATCTCCATCGATAACGTATAAGGCATCAGGAATTTTGAGAGAGGGATTGTACTACGCGATGGAATATTAGCGTGCTGTCAATGCCAGGTCATTGTGGTCTGGCCCCCATGGCTTTAACTCAACGATATGGTCTGCTAGTGCCGCGATATCTGGACGATGAGTAATGAAGAAGCAGGGCACAGGTAAGGACAGGATGTTTTTCATGACCTCCAGTTCGCTCGTCGGATCAAGGTGGCTGGTCGCTTCATCTAATAACAGGATTTCAGCCTGGCGATAAAGAGTGCGTGCGATCAGTATTCGCTGTCGTTGACCTGCGGATAACATGCATCCCTGCTCTGAAAGTTTTTCGCTATAGGACATTGGCAGTCTGAGGATATCGTCATGAACCAATGCCATTCTTGCGGCCGTTAAGACCCGATTCGTGTCAGGAGTGGGGTCCAGGAATGCGATGTTGTCTGTGACTGTACCGGTGAGTAGAACGTCGTCCGGCTGCAGTGAAGCGTAAAGCGCGGCAGGATTGAGTTTACTGGAAAGGGGCCGGTTATTAATCAAAATCTGGCCCTTTGCAGCACAGACATCTCCCCTGAGCAGTGAGAATAGTGTGCTTTTACCTGAACCGGTTGCACCCACAATAGCCACCTTCTGGCTACCCTGAACCTTTAGGTTCAAATCGTGGATTAACAATTCACTGCTTGTGTGTCCAAAGTCCAGATCCTTCACCTGGATTCTGTTTACCGGTTCGTGAAGGGAAAGGGGCGCGCGAGTATCAGGGTGGTGGTCGATAATATCGGATACTCGCCCCACATGCAGGGCCAACATCAGGTATGCCTGCCATTCGTGTGTAAGAGATACCAGTGCATTAATAAAATGGTTGCTGTAGGTCACCAGCGTGTACAACATACCAATAGTCAGCAATCCCAGTTCGATTTTTTCTACTGAAATATAAACGACGCCCAATAGAATCAGGCCCAGAAATAGGTAGCTGGCTATCTTGGCTGCCAGTTCCCAGTAACGTGATCTAACATGTGCGTTGAGTGATCTGACCAGATGGTTCAGCCAGGCGGAGCGACGGCGAGCAGTACCTTCAAAGCGTTTGATGGACTCTATTGTTTGGATGGTTTCTATGAAGTGTGACTGTACTTGCGCCTCTGCGATCACCTGTTCGTGTAGGTGAGCGCGGTAGGGTAGCGTTAGCAGGTACTGCACCAGCAAGTAGACGAGACACAAGCAGAGCACATAAAGGCCCGCTTCTAGTGAATACAGACTGATCATGACAAAGGTCGTGATAACCATGAGAAGATCGAGGCAGATACCCACGATACTTTCCGAAATAAAATCCTGGAGTGGCCGCATGGCGCTAAAGCGCGACACGATGTCGCCAATATTTCTGCGTTCGAAAAACTGAACCGGCAGATTGGTTGTGTGCCGTAGTAATCCTGCAGATAACAAGTAGGTTAACTTTGCGCCTATTTTTATCGTTAGCAATCCTCGAAGGGATTGCGTTATTGCGGAGATGAGGTAAACAGCGGCAAAACTTAAGGTAACTACCAACGCCAGGTCAGTATTGTTAGACAGCAACACTTCATCGACGGTCACCTGGAGATAAAATGGGGTGATGAGTGCGAATGCCTGAGTGACGACACTCAGTAACAAGAGCGCTGCTAACGATCCCGAGAGACGCGTAATTGGTAATTTCGCCAGAAATTCGATGGTCCTGCTTGGCTTTATTCCCCGGTCTTTTTTGAAGTCCGGGGTTGGTCGCGCCTCGATAATGATGCCGGTAAACCGATTGCTGAACGTCTTCATACTTGCGGTAAGCTTGCCACTGGCGGGGTCTAGTAGGCTGAGGCTGTTACGTGAGCAACGATCGATCACCACGAAGTGGTCAAAATCCACATGAGCGATGACAGGCAGTTGCAGCTTCGTGAGGTCTTCTATTTCGCAGCGAAGGGATCTTACAGCGAGATGATAAGATTCGGCTAGGTTTGATATCGCCTCAAGGCTTAGTGGTCGGCCGTCTCCTTGTGCACTCCTAAGCGATGCCAGTTCAGATTGATTGCCAAAATAATTCAGGATCATGCACACGCAGGCGAGCCCGCATTCGTTGGCCTCTCCCTGAAAGATCAGCGGTACACTACGACTCATAAAACTCATCCAAGTGACTCGCCTAGTTTCCTGAGTGGTTTAAGGAACCATGAAAAAAGCGTTCGTTGTTCGGCAGGGATATAAGTGCGAAAAGTCATTCCTGGGAGGATTGAATCAATATGGTTGTTAGATTGAATACTCAGTCGAGCTCGGAAATAGCCATTTTGGTCTTGCGTCGAAACAGTATGAGGAGAAAGCTGGGTTACCACGGCCTCTATTCGTCCGTAAGTTTGTGCGGGGAAGGCATCCAGCTCTAGGGCCAGTTGCTGGCCGCTGGCTAGATGACCCGCTGCATCCGGTGGAATGTTCAAAGTGCCGGTTACAGCAGTTTCGGGCGAGTCTATGTAAACAAGCGGCTGCCCAGGGCGAATACTAGCGCCTTTGCTTACCTCGATCCGGGTCACTGTGCCGGTTCGAGTGGCGACAAGCTTTCGGTAAGGCTCTTGTTCGAGCTCAATCAACTTCTTTCGAAGTGTGGAGAGCTTTGATTCCAGTTCGGTGCGTTGTGTATCCCGTTTTGTCTTAAGGGCGCTCCGATCTGCATGCAGTCCGCTTCGGGTAACCTGTTGCTCTATGAAGTTTTTTCGAAGCAGATTGAGTTGTTGTTGCTCAGAAATGAGGCTGGTTTTGAAACTGATCCAATCAAGATTTGACAGGTACCCCGCTTCATAGATGCTGATGGTGTTCGATTGATGATGTGCCAGTTGTTCCACCTTGGATAGCTGTAGTGCGATGCCCTCTCTTGCAAGTGTTTCAAGTACCGATAGTTGGCGATCCGTTACAAGGAACGCACGGTCTTCTCTGGCAAAGGCTTCATTAATAGCCTCGTTCATTGACTCCCAGCGCACCATTTGTTGCCTGGTTTCTGCCGCCATCGCGCTCGATCTGCCATCGGTGGTTTTTGCAGCGGTAGCAATGTGCGCCCCTGCTTTAACATGTTGACCCTCTGTAACGTTCAGCTGTTCGACGTAGCCCCAATCCGGGGAGACAATGGCGTTTGCATTGGATTCATCAATTTGTCCTGTAACGAAATGTTTTCGGGAATAGGTCGACGTGCCAATTAACCAGGCGGCAAGCAACAGCACTAAAACCAGGGTGATGGCGATTGCCAGGAAGGTGCGCCCGGATTCCTCCTGGATGTCCCCGTATCGAGGCGAGCGGTAGCTGGAGACTGCTTCTTCCCTGAACAGGGACTCGTGCATATCGGTACCCCTAATTGATGTGCCAAGTGTTCCAGCAATAGGGGGGGGGCAACCATCGGGATGATCTGACGGCGGTGTGAGAGTCCTCTACGTACTCTGGTAAGTTTTGCGGTTCCAGGTGTAGGCGATAAGCCCGGTGAGGATATTCGAAACCGCAGCTGCGACAAAGATGCCGCTGAGTCCAAAGAACGCCTTACCAGCAAATGCCAGCGGAATATAGATAACAAACATGCGGACGAGCGACATGATGGTCGAAGAGATAGGTTTTCCCAGTGAGTTAAAGATTGCGCTGGACATCATTAACACACCCCAGGCGCCATAACTCACGGGTACCACAAGTAGGTAGGTCGCAGCGACTGCAATCACTGCGGGATTGTCATCGAAGAGCGAAGCGATTTCCTGACGAAAAATAATCAACAGCAAGGCAACGAATGCGCCCCAGACAAGTGAATACTTGTAGGACAAAATCATCGCCAGATCGGCTCGATCATGGCGTTCTGCCCCCCAATTCTGACCAACGAAAGGCCCAATACTGGCAGATAGCGCGAACAGGGGGATGATAAATATGGCCTCGATTCGTGACGCAATACCGAAACCAGCCACCGTTTCCTGGCTGAATCCCGCAAGCAGACTGACAATGATCGCCGTTGAGAGGGGACCAATCAGGTTGGTCGCTGTGGCAGGGATGCTGACTGCCAGAATTTTTCGCCAGGAGTGCATTACCATCTGCAAGGTGATTTTTGAGTAACTAAGCAGATGTTCCCTGAAATGCAGCACAGACATCGTGACGACAAAAAGTATAAAACGTGCAATCAGGTTAGCCCAGGCCGCGCCTTCGAGGCCAAGTCGCGGCAGGCCAAGCAGACCGAAGATGAGTAGAGGGCTGATCATGATGTGCAAGATAGCGCCGGAGACCATAATAGTCCCTGAGATACGAGCATCTCCGGTCGCCCTTAACGCATTGGCACCCAGGGAAGGAACTGCAAGGAACAATAGCGACCAATAGTACACGGACATGTAATCGACGATTAACGGTAAGGTTGTTTCATCTGCCCCCAGGGCAATAAATAGCGGCTCAATAGTGAGTAAACCCAGGATTGATACCAGAATCATGACCAGGGCCACGAGACTAATTCCATCGCTGGCCAAGCGTCGAATTTGGTTTTGATCGCCGCTGCCTACGGCTCTTGCAAGAACGCTTGAAAGGCCAATGCTGATGCCCAGGGAAATAGACATCAGTGCGCCAGTGACCGGAAATGTGAAGCTGTAAGCAGCCAGTGTGGAGGTGCTTATCTGCGCGAGAAAAAGGGCCTCGAGCAATCCGGCGCCAAGGCTGGCAGTGATGCCAAGTAGGACCGGTGCGCTCAGTCGCAGCAGCCCGGTGCTGACAGGGCCTTGCACCAGCCTGGGCTGGGTGTTGGGTGAGCCCGCCATTATTTCACGTCAATCCGAACGAGCGCCTAAGCTTGCCGATATCTTCAGGATTAAACGGAGTTTGCTGGTATACGTAATAGTTCAACCAGTTAATGAATAGAAGGTTGCCGTGGCTCTTCCAGGTCACTACGGGATTCTGACTGGGGTCGTCGTTTTGAAAATAGTTTTCCGGGATTTCCGGATTAACGCCGGCTTCAAGATCGCGTTCATATTCATCTTTCAGGCAATTGGGCTCATACTCGGAATGACCTGTCACAAAAAGATGCCTGCCATCCTTATGCCCCCACACGTAGGGTCCCGCAATTTCAGAATCCGCTATCATTTCGATGTCGGCCAACTTTTCGAGTTCGGTAGCGGGGACCTCAGCATAACGAGAGTGTGGCGCGTTGAATACATCGTCGAAGCCACGGACGATAGGTGAGAGCTGGTTAACAATCCTGTGCGGGTAAACACCACTTATCTTTTTCGGCAGGATGGCTTTGTTAACTCCGTATAAATGATACATCGCAGCCTGGACGGCCCAGCAAAGGAACAGAACCGAGGTGACGTTATTAACCGACCAGTCCATGATTTCTTTCATGTCATGCCAGAAACTTACGTCATCAAAGTTCACCAGGCCAAGTGGTGCGCCGGTAATGATCAGCCCGTCATATTTATTTTTTTTTACCTCGGAAAAATCCTTGTAGAAATTATCCATGTGCTCGATAGGTGTATGCTTCGATGGACGGTCGCTGATTCGTAGTAATTCGACATCCACCTGTAATGGGGAATTGGACAGCATGCGCAGGATGTGGATTTCCGTTTCAATTTTTTTTGGCATCAGGTTTAACAACAAGACCCGAATAGGTCGGATGTCTTGCTCTTGCGCAGCGCTGCTATCGATACAGAAAATGTTTTCTTTCTGCAGCGCTTTAGATGCGGGCAACCCGTCAGGTATTTTGAGTGGCATTACATTTCCTCGGAACAAAAAAAACCTACTCGCTTGCAGCTAAAGTAGGTCGTAACTCTTTAGCTGTACTTGTAAAGCGCCCGCAAGCTGATTTCAAATCGGCGCTGTAAGGGAATTCTAGTCGAATTTGGTGACCGGGGTCAATTTCCCCGCGTCACTGCAGTTCGGCGATAGCCCGTCAAAGCTATACATCTCTAAAGCTATGGCCAGTCAAAGTTGCCGTAGCCTTCTTGCAATCTTCTCATTCCCTTGATCCATCGATCGTAGTCACCCGACTTGCGCTGCATGTAAGTCAACACTTCAGGATGGGGCAGGACCAGGAATCGCTCTTCCCTTAATGTTTCAACGACAGAGTCACAAAGTACCTCAGGTTCCA
>JABGVY010000499.1 GCA_018645845.1 Gammaproteobacteria bacterium
CTGTAGTAATGACGAGGAGTTCGAATATTGACCGAAGATTCGAGGTCTCTGTAGAACCTGATTTCTTTCTCATACAGGCCCATGGTTTGGCCAAGAGTACGGTTTTTCAACGCGGTGGGGATTTTAAGGACCATCGAAGTGGGCGCGCTGCTACTCTGGTCAGAGTACTCCAGCTTAAATATGGCAACCTCGCCGTTAAATCCGGCTTCCTCGCCGATAACCTCATGCGTAAAACTGACGACCTCCTCGTCCTTGATAATACGACTCTCACGCAGCGCCATCGTGAACCAACTCACTGTTATATCTTTGAGGCTATATGGCACTTCTGATTGTGTAATCATATTGAGTCCAGTAACTGTGCCCGTTAGTGTAGGCTTATGGCATACCCATCGACAACTTTCTGCCCTACTCCATGCAATAAAAAGGCTGCCCAATTCAACAAATGAACTTCCTAGAGACAAAATTCTGGCAGACACAGGAAGTGACCTCCCTGAACCGACTGTCAGCTCATAGCCCACTGCACAGTTGGCGAGATGAGCAATCGGCACTGGAAAACAGGGAAAGTCCCAGCGAACAGACCCTGGATGGTACCTGGCGTTTCAAATTATTCGAGAGCCCCCAGATGATCCCGGACTCCTGGCCGGCTCAACTTGACGGTTCCAAAGACATCCAGGTTCCAGGCAACTGGCAGACGCAAGGATTCGACAAACCGATCTACACGAATGTCAAATACCCATTCCCTGTGGACCCTCCCCGAGTCCCCGAAGCCAATCCAACGGGCTGTTACCTGACTAGCGTCTTTTTACCTAATGACTGGTCCCCTGATGAGCATAGCCGAATCTGCTTTGATGGTGTTGATAGCGCTTTTTATCTCTGGTGTAACAACCAGTTTGTCGGATATTCACAGGACAGCAGGCTAGCCGCCGAGTTTGACCTGTCTACCTATCTTCAGTCAGGGGAAAACACGATCGCCGTCATGGTACTCCGCCTGTGTGATGGCAGTTACCTTGAAGACCAGGACATGTGGAATCTTTCAGGAATATTTCGATCCGTCAGGCTACTTCGGAAACCCTGGCAGAGAATAATTGACATTAAGCTGAACGCCACACTGGACGATAGCAACGAGCATGGAGTACTGGCAACAAAGGTCATTACACAAAACGCCAGAGGGTGCGAGGTCCAGATCAAAATATTCAATTCATCCAACGAATTACTTAAGCAGGTAACGAAAGGCCTGGGCACTTCCCTGATAGATGAAATGGGCCGCTACCGGGACCGACTGGACACCGTGCTCGACGTCCCATCACCTGACCACTGGAGTGCAGAGGCACCCAATTTATATCGGGTTCTGGTGTCGTTGCTGGATCAGGACGGCGCTCAGCTCGAGACCGAGGCCTACTGTGTTGGTTTCAGAAAAGTCGACATCACTGCCGGGCAACTCTGCCTGAATGGGAAACCACTCCTGATCCGGGGTGTGAACAAGCATGAGCATGATCCAGCAACGGGTCACACGGAAAGTCTCGAACTGGTGGAAAGAGATCTGCGCCTCATGAAGCAGCATAGCTTCAATGCTGTTCGTTGTTCTCACTACCCGCATCAACCTGGTTTTTACGATTTATGTGACAGGCTTGGTCTGTACGTTGTTGACGAAGCCAATATCGAAACCCATGGGCTTAGCCCAATGAATCGTCTGTCGGATGACCCAACGTGGGCAGGCGCGTTCCTGGAAAGGGTCACGCGCATGGTCAATCGGGACTTCAACCATCCATGCGTCATCATCTGGTCTCTGGGCAATGAATCCGGTTATGGCCGAAATCACGATGCCATGTACCGGTGGGTGAAGAAGACGGACCCAGGACGGCCAGTACAATATGAGGGTGGCGGATCGGACACTGATGCGACTGACATTATCTGCCCGATGTACGCACGAACCGACAGCGATATGGAGGCTCCATTCGAGCACCCCAAGTTCGGCATCATAAAGTGGTCGAAACAACCCAATGAAGATCGGCCAATCATACTTTGTGAGTATGCGCACGCGATGGGCAACAGCCTGGGTAATTTCAGTGACTACTGGGATGCGTTCCGGGCTTATCCGCGATTACAGGGCGGCTTTATCTGGGACTGGGTAGACCAGGGCCTGGAATCGAAGACCGAAGATGGGAAGATGTTCTGGGCGTACGGCGGCGATTTTGGCGACAAGATCAACGATCGCCAGTTCTGTATTAATGGCCTGGTGTTTCCTGACAGGTCTATTCATCCAGCTTTGCTTGAAGCAAAGCGAATGCAACAACCCTTCCTGTTTTCAATTTCGCGTGAGCCAGTCCTCATTCTTTCGATCACGAGTGAACATCTTTTCCGGTCCACGGACAATGAACAATTATGCTGGCGGTTGTGGGCTGGGGATTCAACGCTTGCCGCCGGTGATACCAACCTGGCGCTGGCTGCAGGTGCTTCAGTTCAACTCACTTTATGCGAACCAGTCTGTGACAATCTAAACACTATTTACCTGGACGTCTGGGTTCAGCAAAATGTGGACAGTCATTTCGCCGGTAAAAACCACGAGATCGCACGCCAGCAGTTTGTCGTCGAAGAACTTTCAGACAAGAATTTCAAGCAAGGGACAGGAAAAGGTACAACAACTGCGGAAATTCACACAGAAATTGGCAATGAATCAGGTGAGTACCTTGTGCGATGTGGGCCTTCGAGCTTTGCTATAGACAAAAATAGCGGCCAGCTAACCCACTGGTCACTCGAAGGAACAGAGCAACTTCAATCACCGATGAGTGACAACTTCGCGAGGGCACCTCTCGACAACGACATATGCAGTAGCCAGGTTGATCACCCCTCTCCCGATTCCTGGTTGTCGGAGTGGCAGGCAGCAGGATTATTCGAATGGGAGCATCGTTGTCTGGACATCTCATTGGACGAGTCCTGCAAGCGTCTCACCGCCCGCCACGGCTACTTTAACAACAACCGGTTGATGGTCAGTTCAACCTGGCAATATGTGTTTAGCGCGGACGGCACGGTTGCGATCACCATTGGTGTTGAAGTCAGCGAGTCTGCTCCAACTCTGCCAAGAGTAGGTGCTGCGCTTCACCTGTCACAAGACCCTGGCCAGGTCTCATGGTTTGGTCGCGGGCCGCACGAAAATTATCCAGACAGGAAACACAGTGCCGTTTTCGGTCAATGGACTCAATCGACCCCAGATATGCACACACCCTATATATTCCCCTCGGAAAACGGCCTCAGGAGCGATGTCAGCAAAGCACGAATTGGCCGAATCCTGATACAGGGGGAGTTTTCACTCGGTGTCAGCCAATACAGCGTGAAACAATTGATGGCCGCACAGCACGAGCACGAATTAATGCCGGAGGAGGGGCTATTCATCAATATAGATGGGTTCCATATGGGTGTCGGTGGAGACGACTCATGGAGTCCCAGCGTCAAACCAAGATACCAGCTAACTTACCCAGACTATCATTGGGGTTTCTCCCTGGGACCCTCAAATAGGACCCAGTACTGACCCAAATGCCTTTGCACCCGATGAAACCTCGATCCTCTCTCCCGCCAGCAGTTGATGCCGTAAGGACGCCCTAATACGGGGCCTGGTAACGATTCTGTTAGTTTAGCGTCGACAACACCTGCCCCCTATCGACAACAGTATCCCTCAAAATTCTGTACCGCGCTGAAATAGCGGAGTAAGGTGTAAGAACTGAGTGCCATAAGGGACAATCGATTATGAAAATTTTAGTGATATTGACGGCCTTTCTTATGTTAGCTGCGTGCGACAGCGGCGGCGACAGTTCGAAGGATACCAGTGGTGCAGCAATGTCTAACGCCATTTCTAACGCAATGGATGAAACAAAGCCCGCAGCACCGGAAGAAGTACCGGCAGAGGTAATGGAAGAAGTCATGGACGCCGCTAAAGATGCAGGCGATGCCACCATGGCAGATATGGCTGAAACGATGGGCAGCACAATAGAGGATGCCAAAAGTGCAATCGCCGAACTTGAGAAAGCAACGACGGAATCCAATGAAGATGCAGAAACGAAGATGGAACAAGCCAAAAAATTAATGGGCGAATAGCCTGCAGGGGCACTGAGGCTACTTAACTTCAGTGCCCCGCTTTTCGCGATTCCAGCTATACTAACCCGCAAACAAACAGATCAATCACACCACTGCGCCTAATCCATTGCAGGAAATAAACTGGTATCCTGACTGTCCCAATACGGATTCAAGATGCGCTCACTACTGACTGTCACCCTGTGCTTGTTGCTAATAGCATGCAGCGCAACACAAACATCCGACACCCCTAAAGGCAAGCCGAAGCTCACCGGCGTCATATGGGAACTGGCGAATATTCAATCGAAGGATGATTCAACAGACATGCCACGCGCTCCAGGTTTATACACACTGGAGTTCCGTAAAGATGGTAGCGTCGCTATTCGCGCTGATTGTAATAGAGGTCGTGGCAACTGGGCGAGCGAAACAGCAGACCAGCTCAACATTACTCAACTCATTACAACCAGAGCAATGTGCATACCACGGTCACTTCACGACAGCTTCATATCGGATCTCAACGACACGAGGTCCTTTTCTCTGAATGAAGGCAAGCTTTATCTGACAACGATAGATGGCTCTATTCTGGAGTTTTTCTCCGGTCGCGCGATGCAAGTCGAGTAAGAACGCCTGGCAACCACTACGGGCAAAGACTAGATGAACACTCGCGACGGCAACCCTTCACCCCATTCGCCTGGCACCAGGCCTTGGGGAGCTTTTCTTTACCGCGACTACCGTTTCCTTTGGATTACATTGATCGCGAGCTCCATCGTGGTCTGGATGAGAATTCTGGTCACGGCGCAGTGGTTGCTAGACGAAACAGGTTCGGCCTATCTGGTTGGTTTAATTGGCGTGGTACAACTTGTCGTCCAGGTGCCTGTAACACTGTGGGCAGGCACCCTTGCAGATCGCGTTGATCGAAAACGACTTATGAGCTTTGCCCACGCAGCCACCGCTATGGCGCTGCTCACATTAGGTATTCTTAACTGGCAAGACATGTTAACGCCAGTTCTGGTTTACACAGGCATCGCCATTACCGCAGCGACACACATGCTCGCCAGCCCTGCGAGATCTGCGCTACTGCCCATCATTATCCCGGAACGTGAGCTAATGCTGGCTGCTTCAACTGATACCGCATCGAGCAATGCAGCAGCTATCGCGGGCCCTCTGATTTTTGCCATCGTCGCAGTCACCGCGAACCTTACCGCTGTTTTTATCCTCGCGGGTTCTATCTCTTTGATATCCAGCCTGCTACCGCAGTTCATTCGTGCAAAGGGGGTAGCGGCCGGCCATGAGCATGAAGAAGGAGAGAAACCGTCTCAGATTCGGCAAACCAGGGATGGGTTCAGCTTCGTTTCAAAACACCCCATCTTACCAGGCCTGTTCCTGCTGGATGCCGGGATCACCACCGCGTCTTTTTATCGCGAGATTCTGCCAGTGCTGGCATTAGGGTTGTTCGCCGGAGGAGCTAGCGCGACAGGTTTCCTGGGCGCCGCGAACTCAGCTGGCGCAATCTTCGGATCATTTATTGCGTTAATGCTGGTCGGCTTCCGAGCAAAGGGAATGCTCGTCCTTTACGCATCCTTTGCTTACGGTTTTTTCCTGTTCGGATTCGGAACCGCTACAACGTTGTGGTTTGGTGTATTAATGATCGCTTTGCTCGGTGCCGCAGACGCTGTAACCGTCGCTGTGCGCCTGACAACCGTGATGTTAACGACACCAGACCACATGCGCGGTCGCTCGTTTGCCTTAATGATTCTTGCCGCCCAGACAGCGAACAATGTTGGGACAATCTGGGTTGGCACCTGGGCTGGATTGATCGGTGCATCCAACACCATGGTGATGGGCGGCGTGATCTCTATTGTGGCGACCGCACTAATCTGGTGGTTTTGGAAACCCATCCGAGAATTCAGGTCTGGCGATTCTCAAGCGCCCTCGTGATCATGAACTCAGCTATAAACACTACCCTAAACACGCAATCCTTTTCTCGCGCCGTTGAATCTTCACGGGCGAATCACTCTACCCTGGCTACAGCATGTCGTTGTACGCACCGCTTCGTTCCACAAACAGGAAGAACACCTCGATAAGTTCGGGCAACCTTTCCGGGAATTGCTCTTAAACCCTCAATGAAAATAACCAGTCAGTCTTTGGTTAATCGAGGGGCGACTGGATTTAGCCAATGCCATAAAGAGGCGACTGGACTTAGCCAATGCTGGTGATGATCTCATGCAGGGTCTCTATAGGGAGTTTTGGGGTTCGATCAAAATACAACAAACCGTTTACCTCCTGCTGGACATCCGTGAACTGGGTCCAGACGAACCCCTGAAGCTTTGGAGCCGCGTGAATCATTTGTGCTATTGCGTCAATGGCTGCCTGTAGTGCGACTTCAGTCTCTGGCAAGTCGCCATAGCTAAAATCAGAATCACTGTATCGACCATAACCCACACCACCACATTCGGTGAGTAGTATGGGCAGCCCTTGAACATTCGCGCCTGCCAGTGCGCCAGCGCGTGATCCCATTCCATTGCCTTCGGTTACGGACGATTGGGGGCTTTCTATCAGCTCATTTAAGCGTTGCGTCAGTTCTTTTTGTTCGAAATAAAGATGAAGAGTCCAGAGATCACCCGAGGAAAACTCCCAGCCATCGTTACCGATCACAGGTCTGCTAGTGTCCATCGCGCGCGTAATACCGACGACACCATCAACTAAAGCCCGCTGCTGGGGCCTGGATGACTGGTGCCACACACCCCATGATTCATTAAACGGTACCCAGGCCATCACGCAGGGATGAGCCCTGTCCCGTTTAAC
>JABGVY010000501.1 GCA_018645845.1 Gammaproteobacteria bacterium
AACTTGTCTGCAATGTGATTGGCGTAGTTGAGAATATCCGGCTGCGCTGAGAATACTTCTGGCCAATGCCATTCCTGTTCAAGCTCCGCAGAGAAACCAAACGAATATTCCAGTGAGGGCACGTCACAGCGCGCTCCGGGATACCGATTCCAAAACCAGGTACCGCCAACGTCACCGCCAGCTTCAAGCACCTTGATGGACAGACCAAGTTCCCGAAATCGGTGCACCGCATACATGCCTGCGAATCCGGCTCCAACTATCAATACATCTGGCTTTTCTGAGTCCATGTTTGTTCGCTCTCAATGGTCTTTGACATCGCCAAGGTCTAACCATGCCAGATAATCCCTGCAAACTCATTCCCTGAAGTGGCACGTTTTCGCTGCGACCAGACTTTACGCTTTTAGGCCTGAAGATCAGTACTCATCCAGACATTGAACATTTCGAGGATACAGCTGCCTGCCTGCGCCAATGACTTCAATATTTTTTGACCGCAACATTTCTTGACCAGAATAGTTTTTCAAACTTGAGGAAAAGTGCTTAAAACCTTCTATCGGCCGTGACGAAACCAGAAATGCTTGAAGACCTGATGGATGGGTTCGATCCTTCACCTTGGAAACGAGGCCTAAGACCCTATGATGAAAACCTGATCGCTGATGACGAGAACCCATATCGTTAACCAGGGTCCGTCGAATAGCATAGTCAGTCGTTTGATTTCCGAGCTTACTATTCTTTAAAAAAATCGATGACCGTAGCGATAACATAGCTTTGTTGTTGTTCGCTAAGATGAGGCCCTATAGGCAGGCTGAGTAGTTCAGCTGCACTTTTCTCTGTGACGGGAAGCGAAAAGTTATCCAACCTCTCACTTTGGTAGGCTTCCGATAGATGGGGTGGAACGGGGTAGTGGATCATCGTACCAATACCCGAATGATTTAGAACCTCTTGCAGTTTATCTCTGCGCTCTGTCCGAATCGGAAACTGATGCCACACCGATTGACTTCCCTGCGGTTCGGAGAACACCTTAAGGTTCGAAATTGCTTCAAAGGACTCAACATATCGATGCGCTATTTTTGATCGACGTTCATTCCACTCGTCGAGCCAATCAAGCTTCACCTTTAGTACCGCCGCCTGAACCGAGGCCAAACGCGAGTTGGCGCCTTTAACATCATTACTATATTTCTGTTTCGAACCGTAGTTTCTTAGCAATCGTAATTTATCTGCCACGTCTGCGTCGGAGGTAACTACGGCCCCACCATCTCCTAGTGCTCCAAGGTTTTTCCCCGGGTAGAAACTATAACAACCGACATCCGATGTACTACCAACCGAAATGCCTTGCCATTTCGCACCGTGGGCTTGCGCGCAGTCCTCTATTACCTTCAAACCATGTTCGTCTGCCAGGGCTTTAGTTCGGACCACATCCATCGGATGCCCATACAAATGGACCGGTATTATTGCGCAGGTTTTGTCTGAAATGAGCTTTTCAACGATATCCAGGTTTAGATTACAACCGTTCTCATCAGGATCCACAGGGACGCAGGTCGCCCCAACAGCTGAAACCGCGAGCCAGGTGGCAATATAAGTGTTCGCCGGGACGATCACTTCGTCACCCGACCCAATTCCAAGCGCCGTTAGACCAAGCACTAGTGCATCCAATCCGTTCCCGACACCGACGCAATGGTCGGCACCGCTGTAACTGGCAAAAACCTTTTCGAATTGTTCGACTTCCTCGCCCAGGATGTACCAGCCGGATTCGAGAACCCGCATCACCGCTGTATCTATTGGATCTTTTAGCTCCCGATAGGCCGCTTGAACGTCAAGGAAGGGGACATTCATCGATCAGCGTGTACTGCTTCCAGAAACTCATCGTAGTCTCGATGGTAGGCATCGGCAGAATACCGCTCAGATGCTAATACAAGGCAAACAGCACCAGACGAAAAATTGTCAATAAATCGCCAACACATCGGTGGCATATGCAGACCGTAATAGGATCGGTTGAGTTGAAACGTTTCCTTCATTTCTCCGTTGTCGACATGTATGTCAAAACTTCCGGATATTGCGACAATAAATGTGTGGCAGGTTTTTAGAGCATGACTAGCTCGACTTTCACCACCGGGCACATCATACAAATAGAAGACTCTCTGTATCGCAAAAGGCACATGGTTCTCGCCCTCAATAAAACTCAAATTTCCCCGCCGATCGGGTATTTTAGGCAATTCGATAATTGAAGATTGCGGTAGCTTCATAGCAACAAACCTTTTAGGTCAACTGGGCAACAGTTACATATCATTTGCATCATAATTCGAAGTCACTAATCGTAAAATTCATCAATGACATAGGGGCTTCGTGCCCGGACCTCATCTAGAATTCTCCAAAGGTATTCACCAAGAATTCCTAGCATAATCATTACGGTGCCGAGCATGAAGACCATCACCACCATCAAAGAAGCCCAACCGGGCTGCTCTAGTTCGACGAAGAAAGAGGCAATGAAAATAAACACCCCATACAAAAAAGACGCTATTGAGGCGAGCACGCCAAGCAGTGTCATAAGTCTAATGGGAACATAGGAATATGAAACAAACGAATCTAGAAAGTGTTTAAATTTCTTTGCCAACGTCCAACTTGATTTGCCATGTGCTCTTTCCTGCCGATCATAGTGAATTTCTGCATACTCAAAGCCCAGCATGAACACCGCATTTTGAATTTGAGAGTTCTTCTCTTGCGTGTTAAGAAGCTCATCTGCAACCTGTCGGTCTATCAGAAAAACATCAAAGCCTGTTCTCGGGTAATTAGGGATAGCAATCGCGCGGAGTAGCAGGTAGTAAACAGATGCGAGCCACTTAGTCAGCGCGCTATCATCTCGCTTTCTTCGGATAGCATAAACCGCCTTGAAACCTTCGCGCCAGTGTTCCACCATTTCAACAAGCAGCTCAGGTGGGTCTTGTAAGTCTGACGGTAAAACTGTGACACAGTCTCCCTTCGACTTCGCCAGACCCGCCAGAAACCCATTCACGGCGCCAAAGTTGCGAGTAAAACTAATTATCTTGATAAATGGATGATCTTCTTTGTACCGCCGAAGCAAACCCAAA
>JABGVY010000503.1 GCA_018645845.1 Gammaproteobacteria bacterium
AGTAGAGGTCCCCCCGTTATCAAGAGCGAGGACTCGCGGCCAAATGCCTGGATATACGTTGACATATCCTCTTCGGATATCGGTGGTTTTGTCGATAGTGCGAAACAGCTTTTAGATAAAGAGGTAACGATTCCAGCAGGATACACCGTGTCGTGGTCCGGTCAGTTTGAGTACATGGAGCGTGCAGCAAAACGCCTACAGCTTGTCACGCCATTAACCTTGTTGCTTATTTTCGTGCTGCTGTATCTAAACTTCAGAAATGTTGTGGAGCCATTGGTCGTAATGTTGTCTATTCCCTTTGGGTTGTTAGGTGGTATTTGGTTGATCTATGCAAACGACTACAACCTGTCAGTAGCCATTGCGGTCGGATTCATAGCGCTTGCAGGGATGGCGGCAGAGATCGGAGTGTTGGTATTAAGCTTCATTGATCAGGAAATGAAAACCCGTCGCGCAGCAACTGATCGTTTACTCACGAAAGATGAAGTAAGGGATGTAGTGCTGAGTGCAACCTCCAAGCGGGTTAGAGCCGTGGTGATCACAGCAACATCAACGATAGCCGGCCTGATCCCCATCATCTTAAGCAGTGGAACCGGCTCAGATGTTACCCATCGAATCGCAGCACCTTTGCTGGGTGGTATGGTTACTGTAATGATACTTAACCTGTTGGTACTCCCTGTTATTTACAGTTTCGTGCTGGAGTTTCAGGAGCGGAGGCGGGTTGAGTGATGATAGAAATGCACTAGCAATGTGAAGCCTGCAACATAGTGCAAGTTACACCTCTTGCTCTTGTAGTGTCGTTTGCTTCTGGGCTGAGGGTGCTCGAGGTTTGAGCGCTGGTACGATTACCCGGCCATGGTGTTCAGGCGAAACTTTAAAAGCTGTCTTTACGACGCCGGGTTTCGGCAAACACCTCAACAAGGTCGGCACCCTGTAAATTGAGATTGGCTTGCAGGTCTTCACTCATCGGCCGCAAGAACGGGTTGGTTGCTTTTTCAAGCCCAATTGAAGAAGGCACGGTAGGCAAACCCCTGGCTCGAAGGTCATCTATTTCTCTCGAGCGCCTCTGCAGGTCGTTGTTCTGCGGTTCTACTGAAAGCGCAAAAGCAGCGTTTGCCTGGGTATACTCATGAGCGCAGTAAACACCTGTTGCGTCCGGTAATGCGGCCAGCTTCTGCAGACTGGTCCACATCTGGGCAGGTGAGCCTTCGAACAGGCGACCACAACCGAGTGCGAATAGAGCATCGCCACAAAACAGTTTTTCAGCATCAGGAAAGTAGTAGGCTATGTGACCGATGGTGTGACCGGAAACGTCGAAAACCTGCGCCTCGTGTCCACCGAATTGATAGCGGTCTCTATCGCCGACTTTGATGTCAATGCCAGGAATACGGTCTGCGTCGTCTCGTGAACCGACGATTAAACAGTTCCATTGCTCCTTTAATTCTAGATTGCCACCGGCATGATCGAAGTGGTGATGGGTATTTAGGATGTGAGTCAGTTCCCATCCTTTTTGTGCCAGCGCTGCATTAACAGGCGCGACTTCGGGTGTATCTATAGTCGCGGTAACACCAGCTTCGGGGTCGTGGATCAGGTAACCGTAATTATCCGATAAACAGGGGATTTGATGAACTTCCAGTGTAGCCATGGTTTTTACCATTAGTTTGCGTTGACGTAGATAATAGGAGTTTTTTCACGATGACTTGCCGCACGTTTGGTAGGGGGCATCGATCTTTAGGTTTTCGTATGTATAACACTGCCTGGCCGATAAAGCTCACGATTAACAAACATGAGGCTTAAATAGAAACACGAAGCCTTGATTGATTCAATGTTGCGTTAGTGAACCCCTGATGGCGAGTTAATAAAAGCTTTTCGATAAAAGCTACCCCACGGTAAATTCAACCTTGTGGTCGAGCATTGATTCTTCCACAAAGGTGAAGTATCCACGAACACTCTGTCCGGAGAGAACCTGAGGCAGCCAGAGTCGATCGTCGTCCCACATTTCGTCAAACGGTAATTCGTCGAGCTTGAACCAGAGAGGAATCGCCTCATCAGTCTCTGTGGGCGTGCCTTCGTAATCGGTAGCAATAAAGACGAACCCGTGAATGCGGGGCATGTCCTCTGCGTGGAAAAAAAGTTCCCCTGCGGCGCGCACATTCAGGGGGTTAACGATAAGCTCTTCATTCGTTTCCCTTATTGCACACGCTTTTGGCGTCTCACCGTCTTCCAGTCGGCCTCCGGGCCCGTTGATCTTGCCGGCACCTAGTCCCCGTTTCTTTCTGATAAGAAGTACCGAGTCACCCTGGATGATAAACATGAGAGTAGCAACCTCTTCAGGTTGCCAGGTGTCCCAATCAATGTCGCTGACTGGCATCGAAATATCGTTCATTGGCAAATACGCACCTATCGGTTGCCCGCAGCCTGAGTGATCGAATTATTTCGACCATGACGACTGACGGTGGGTTGGTCTCGTGAACGCCGCGGTTTGAGCGTGGCCATAGGCCATAGGCCATAGACCGGGTTTCCTTTGTGGCGTTGGGAGAAACCATGGATTCTGGTTTCAAACCAGATTCCAGACGATTGAATCCCTCGCTGACCCTTTCCGTGACCCCAGGTTCCGTCGAAGATTCGATGACTGGAACAGGGACTCTGGAATCAAAGCGAATGCCAGGGTCGTTTAGATCGGTACTCATGTTGAAAACATTCACTAGAATCGATGCAGACTAGCGGCTTTCACCCGGCCTCGCAATGTTCTGGTGTTCTTTGACCATGTTTCGTCAGACCCTCTTGAACTAGCAAGATCAAGACATGCGGGCGATGATGTTACCGTTACCGAGAATTAGTTCGGGCGCTGCTGGTAGTTTGCAATCTGCGTGTTCGGGGAATATGCATTCACCTGATTTAATATCGAACTGGTAGCCATGCCACGGGCACCTGACAACCCCTGCGTGGGTATCGACTGCGAGGAGTGGTCCCATCAGGTGCGGGCAAATGGTGGGAATGGCAACCAGGCGGCCCTCGATTTCCGCGATCTGGTATTCACGACGTTTTACCTGGAAAGTGACGGCATCACCACAAGCAAGCTTTGAACGAATGTTTGCCTCCTTCCCAAGGTTACGTTCCCGGCGATTGTCTCTATGCTCGTGAAGCCTTTTTTGACGTTGTTGCATCATGGCTTCATCTTCATCCCACAGCTGCGTATAGAGATTAGTCATCACCTGGCCAAGTTTTTCTATTTTGTTTTCTGCAATATCGGGCATGAAGAATCTAACTTGCACTTGGGTGGAGTCTCCTGCGCCGGTCAGTGTTGTCCATATCTCCGAAACCTGATGCCCGGCCTGGTAACTTCTGGCGACGTAGCTGTCTGCAGACGCCACGGCCAATTCCACATGGCCCGTGTGATCGGCATTCGACCAGGTACGCCAGCCCCACTGTCCGCCCGTATCCAGCTCAACATAGTTGAATGAAGTGTCGTGCAGGTAAGGTAAATGTTCCCAATCCAGGACGTTCTCCCAGACCCTCACGAGAGGAGCCAGAATGAGCCGGTCATAGGTGGCCAACTGAACCATGTTGAGAGCATTTGGGTTGAAGGTCTCGGCGTGATGCTGGATAGCTGACATTCTCACATTCTATGACCTTAGGGGGGGTAGCGCGAATCTTAAAAGGACGCTTGAGCGTATAAATAGGTGAAGAAAAAGGAAAATGGCTGGTAATACCAGCGTCAGGGAAGAGCGCGGGAGGTGTTTACGGGAAAACGCGAACGCCATAGATATTGGTGATGGTAGGTACTCAAGTTATTCAAAATATCTATTTTCGTGGCAGAAAAGTGATCCGAAACGTTATAGGGCTTGAAAAGCGGGAATTTGCCCGCATGTATGGAACTAGGAGGGGGATATGCCCTCTAAGTTACTGACTCGAAAGAGATTATGGAGAAATATTAAATGGACGCATTGGGCCAAACACCTCGCTTCCCGGTATTAAGTTCCGGAACGTTGCAGCGCTATCTGGATTCAATTCAGCAGATTCCTGTGCTTACGGCAGAAGAAGAAACTGAACTCTTCCAGCGTTTTCAAGTGGATGAGGATCTTGATGCGGCTCGCGAGTTGGTCATGTCCCACCTGAGATATGTGGCCTACATTGCGCGGGGATACAGTGGTTATGGTTTACCGCTGGAAGATCTGATTCAGCAGGGAAATGTGGGACTGATGAAATCGGTCAAAAAATTCGATCTTAGCCATGGCGTGCGACTCGTTTCGTTTGCGGTGCATTGGATCAAAGCAGAAATTCACGAGTACGTCCTTAAGAATTGGAAGATCGTGAAGGTCGCAACAACCAAGGCCCAGCGAAAGCTCTTTTTTAACCTGCGTAAAGCAAAGGAGAGACTAGGCTGGTTCAACTCGGATGAAGTGAACCAAGTGGCGAGCGATCTTGGCGTAAAGCCGGA
>JABGVY010000504.1 GCA_018645845.1 Gammaproteobacteria bacterium
CATAAATCAGGTGAGCTATCACCCTGCACCACCACAAACTTGCACCACAATGAATTTGTGCTACCACAAACTTGTCCCTGCCACCAAAAAAGTGACCACTGATGCCCAGCCCCAAACCAAGCGCTTTCTTCGAATTCCTCAACCGCCGTGAGGATCCCGGTTACACGTCATTTGTTGCAAATACTGAGCCCGACACAGACTACATTGACTGGAATGGCCAGCTGCTACCGATGGATTACGGAGATAGTGAGCACGAGTACCGGTCAATTCGCCACGAGTGTGCACTGTTTGATATTTCACCGATGCGTAAAATCAGAATCTCCGGGCGCGACGCGGGTCTATTTCTAGATATCCTCCTGACACGTTCGGTCAGCCAGTTGGCACCCTGCCACGCCAGCTACGTTGTCTTTTGCACCGAAGCGGGTTACCTAAAAGATGATGCAATGCTCTACAAGTTCTCAGATGAGGACTATCTACTGCTGCCATCTGATATCGACCATTGTGACTATTTTAGCCAACTTGCCAGTACCCGACGTTTCACCAATATTACCTTTACCGAATGCACCAACACCCTTGTAGGTATGGCGCTGCAGGGGCCATGTGCTGCGGCAGTGGCAGACGAGATGGGGTTTACCGAGGCGAAGAACCTTAAACCCTTCGAGTTTCGCTACCTGAAATCCGCCAATGGTGACGTACTGGTTGCCCGAATGGGCTTTACCGCCGATTTAGGTTATGAATTCTGGATGCCCCCTCAACAGTGCACCGGCTTTACCGCGCAAATCGATGCTGCACGAGCAGCCCTCTCTCTCGGCGTCCCAGGATATGGCTTAAATGCACTCGAAGCCTGTCGACTCGAAGGTGGCTTTGTCGTTGCTGGCTGGGACTTTGCGACGGAGCTCGATCCTCAACCTGGTTTCGAACGAACGCCCTTTGAGACAGGTCTTGGCTGGCTGGTCGATCTTGAAGGCACAGACTTCGTCGGCCGGGAGGCACTTTCAGCGCTCAGGACTAACGCTCGTTACCTGATTCGACGGATTTCAACTGATGCTACCGGTTCACTCGTCGGTGTTCCTCTGATCGCGAAGGTCGATAGTCAGGTACTGACAATCGGCATCGTTAACTGTTCAGCGTGGTCATGGGGGCTCGGCACGACAATCGGCAATGCATCCATCGAGCCAGCATTTCGCGACATCGAGGCGTGTTGGCTGGATCTCGAGGGCAAACGTTTCGATGTTCAATTGCAACGGGGCCCGCATATTCAACTCGCCCGGCGTGACCAGATACCCGCTCCACTCAACTCATTCCGCGTGGATTAAAGCCCTGCCGATGGTGCAAACATCAACCCTGATCTTGTCGACTCACCAACTGATTTCAACTAACCGAAAGGTGGTAGGTATAAAATTCATTGTCTTTCTGCCAGCCCTCTTTCTCGTAAAGCTTCTGGCCGGGGATATTGTCAACGGCGGTTTCAAGGGGCAGCCGGCCATAACCATTTTCTCTGGCAAAGTTTAGCGCCTTGTCCATTAATGCCGTGGCAACGCCTCTCCTTCTCACGTTTTCTTCCACATAAAGGTCGTACAGAACCAATCGTGTTATCAGATCAACGGAACAGAAAGTTGCATAGAGTTGCGTGAAACCGATCGGTTGGCCGGTATCTTCGGTGGCCAGGAAGATGATCGATTCGTCGTTTGACAATCGCTGCTCAAGATACTCCCGGCAGCGTGATTCATCCGTTGGTTGCTCGTAAAACTGGCGGTAACGATCAAATAATGGCGCTACCTGATCCACTTGTTCGCGTCCGGCACGTTCAATTTTCATCCATTAGCTCCCGCGTTCAAACAGTGGCAGTACCCCCAGTCTATCCCCCGAAACTACGGGATTACCCTCCCCATCGCGCAGTTCGCGGGGTGGATCAAACCGCTGGGTCAGCGGCGTAACGACTAGCATGGTCACAAGACAGGCTCCCAGCCCGATAAAGTCGGCAGGTAGTTCCGGTGCCAGGTAAAGAGTGGCTAACCAGGCGGTTATCCCTGCGGCCATCGCTGACAATGCGCCTGTTCGGTTGGCCTTTGGCCACCAGACACCCATGATGAACGGCACGATCATCGCCGCGAGACCCAGGATATTGGCGTTCACCATCAGGTCAAAGACAACTTGAATTTTCATTGCAATGACAATGGCAACCAGGCCGCTTACCGGAATGGCCCACCTGGCAACAATCAACGTCAGCCGGCTCGAGGGATTACGGACGACGAGCGGTAGCACGTTCCTCGCCAGTACACTCGCGTTGGCGAGCAGAGCGCTATCGGCTGAACTCATGATCGCAGCCAACATCGCGCCAACAAAAATGGCAATCGCGGCGGGATGGAGGTGTTGAATAGCCATCGCCGGGATGATCTGCTCCGACGCAGCCAGCTCTGGCATAGTGACACTGCCGATAATCCCGAGCATGACAGGAATCATGCCGAAAACCAGATAACCGACCCCGCCAAAGTAGAACGAGTTCTGTGCAACGCGTTCATCCTTCGCAGCCGACACCCGTTGAAATAGCGTTTGCGCCGAGATATCAACAACCCCGATGATCGTCCATGCGCGCAGATAGTTAAGCCATTGCTCTCCTGTATTCTGGAAAGGTAGCATGCGGAAAGTGTGTTCAGGCAGCTGCGGTGAAATGGCACCCCAGCCGCCCACATCTATCAGCACGACCACCAGCAAAACCAACAAACCGATCATGATAATCAGCATCTGGACAAAATCCGTCATCGCGACCGCCCACATACCTCCGACCGCGGTATAGATAAAGATGACGATGGCGCCCCCAATAATGCCTGCCTCAAGAGGAATAGAGGTGAGCGATTCGAAAACAACACCAAACGCAACCAGCATGGCACCAACCCATACCGTGTTTGCAAACAGGGATGTAATAACAATCCCGTACGAAGCGGTTTTACCAAACCGCTGTTCCATGAAGTCAACAACTGTTGTCATTCGTAGCCGGCGAAACATGCGGGCAAAGAATAAGCCAATTAGCAGTAAGGCGAGCGCACCACCCCAGGGGTCTTCGATGACGCCCATCATGCCGTCGTCATAGGCGGCCCCAGCGCCCCCAAGCATCATCGCACCTCCAAACCAGGTTGCCATGACCGTCATGGAACAAAGCCAAATAGGCAAGCTGCGGCCCGCGACCATAAAATCAGAAACCGAATGGTTTCTACCCGAGGCATAAATGCCAACGCCAATCATTAGCACCATGTAAAGTGCAACGCCGATTATTATTGTTGTTTCGTTCGACATGGGTTTCCTTTTTTTACGCCAGTAAAATACGACAGCAAAATACAACCATCGCAAACAGATTAGGTTCGATCACGTTTGGCCAGGTAAGAGTAGAGTAGAAAAGAAGCGCCCATCCCCAGGGCGAGTATCGCCAGGGAAATCTTATCGCGATGTGGGGTTTCGGGTATCCAGATGGCTGCGGACTCTAACCAATACAGTACGTACATGGATACAACCCAGGGCAGAATAGCCAGGATGATATCGAGCACTAAACGGGTCCTGATTTCAGGGATCTCGGGCATGTTCGCATTCTCTTACCAAGCACTTCTATATTAGCTCATTCCAGCAAAATGTTTAGGCCTTGCCTGTAGGACCGAAGTTCGATTTCAGCTAATGGATACTCCACCCAATCGGTCGAAACCTCTTTCTTAACCTATAGGAAGGGGTGTCCCGTAGCATTCCAGGATGAGAAGATACCACTTGTCTCTCAATCGATTGAAGTTTCAAAGCATGAATCTGGATTTGTTCTTGAAAAGTAAATTACTGAACGGATGGGGTTTGTTCGGGCTAATTGCTGGACCCATATGCCTTTTCATCATTGCCGAATCAATTGCTGCGGACCTGAGGACCGGTGCCGGTGTGTCTGAGATGATCGGGTATTCAGTGCGAATCGCGGTGCCTTTTATTTATCTTGTGGTCGCTGCTTCATCTGTTCACGCGCTATTCCCGGGTGTGTTTTCCCGCTGGTGGTTGCGCAATCGCAAGTATCTCGGGCTTTGCTTCGCTGTGGCAATGGCATGGCAGGCGACTTTTATTTACATCATATCGAATTTCCATCGTGACTATTATTATCAGGATGTCTACCTGCTGCGCGACGAACTTGAAGGCAGCATCGGCTATATCTTTCTGGTTGCAATGGTTGTGACTTCATTCCCATTGGGTCGCGGTCTTATTAACCGGTCGCAGTGGAAACTACTGCACACTTTTGGGATCTACTTTTTGTGGGCTTATCCCTTCAGTGTCTACTGGTGGACCCTCTACTATTACAAGAACGCTAGTCCTTTGGACTATGTGTATTACTGGGCTGGGTTTTTAGCAGTAGCACTCAGAATCGCCGCATGGGGGAAACAACGCGAACACACCGAAAGGCATATCGCCCTGAAATGCGCTGGGATCAGCCTCATCGCCGCCGGCGTCATCGCATCCGCTACCGGATTCTTGTGGCAAAAAACCATGACCGAATTGACGACAATACCAACCTGGTCTGCAGATCTTGTGTTGTGGCTGCCATTTTGGCCATTCGAACCATTTCTACCACTTTTTCTTATCGGTCTTGGAACAATGGCACTGACAACCAGCAAAAAACATGCCGATCCTCGCGCCGCTTCGACACAAAAACCCCAGCTATAGCGTCGCCTCTCTCAACGCGTGCATGAACTAGGCGCCATTGTATGCTGCGGTGTCGACCACTATAAGTTCGCGGTAGTCCTCTGTCATTTCCCAGGTGCCTAGAAAACCTTTTTTGAGCATAAACATTTCGCCGGCTTTATAAGTGACAGCACTTCCAGCGTTGTCCGTCAGAATCAACTCACCCTTTAACACGACGACAAATTCATCGTAGGCACTTGGCGTATCGAACACGAGCCTTGCCGGGCTGGAATCCCATACGGAAACAACATTCTCACCCTCAAAGAGAGTGGTTTCACTATTGGACTCACCCCCATGCTCAACCGTTATCCAGTCGATTTTTCCAAGTGGATTAAGTTCCATCGCGTTCAGACCGGCCATAGACCAGCTTTCCGGTGGAGAGTTTTTCGCCGCCTCCGACCCAAATGCTGGTGCGAAAGACAGTAAACCCAATTGCACCACCAGAGTCAGAGCGATGCCTGACGCGACTGAGACCCCTACCAACCCAGAGTGTTTCCAAGTTACCTGTGACATCTGTCTCTTCCTCGCAATATGAATTATCTAAGATATGAAGCTATGAACCGCACGATGTGCTTCCTCAATCGCAGATTCCGTCATGGCGTTTGAAGCTGCGTCGGTCCCGGCTATGGCGATATTGCCAATACGTTGGCGAGCATCGACCCACGGCTTAACCTCGTGAGGCCACATTTCGGGCCACCAGGCCACATCACCCGATGCCTGATCAACTGAATACGCATAGCCATGCGGCCATCGGTTGACCGTGATACCGGCAATATCGCGAGCCGGATCAAAACCACCCGGCCCAAGCATACGGCCCAGTTGATCGCGCACATTACGCTCGAAGGTTTCGAACGAAGTACTGAAAAGCTGTTGCCTGCCTTCTCGAAACTGGTTGGCAGCCGACATACCGGGGGCCAGGGGAATGTGCTGCAAAAGCAGGACCATAGGTTCATCCGGCGACTTCGGGAACTTGTAGTCGCCAAAGCTTACCGGGAAACTCATCATCAAAGTTTGAAAGAAACTGCCGGGGCAATAGGCTCGTCGAAGGCCGAGATTCAAAAGGCTCCGCCAGTTTCGAATCGCCACGTTCGTGTACACGAGTGGTGCACGCTCGGAGCTCGCCATTGCTGCGGACTGAGTCACAGGCACTTGATCGCACACATAAGGAAGCATCGCGTGGTAGCCGGCCCAGACAACCTTTTCTGCCGTTACCGTTTTCCCTTCGTTGTCACGCACATAGGTAACGTCGAGGTTTCCTTTGAGGTCTGCACTCTGATGTTCTAGCGCAACAACCGTACTACTCAAGCGAATGCGTGTGGCGCTACCCGGCTGGTCGAGCCTGGCATAATCGAAATGCGTATCGACTATTTCCTCCATCGAAGTGCCGGGAGCGATTCCCTGAATGAGCTCACGAACCAGGAGTCGCGCGATAGAGGCATTGCCATCAGGGAAATAAAAATTCCCCCCGCCTTCTTCTTCGCTCTCTTCTTCGTCTTCATCATCATATCCAATATCCATCCCTGCAAAGCCCGGATAGTCTTCCAGCCAGGCCAGCCAGGCCGGCAGTGCATCTGCGCCGATTGCCCAAACGCCATGTGGCCACTTCTGGATAAAGGTTAGTGTCTCTTCACTCATCCCGGCGAACTTCTCCAGGTAGTCGCGCCAGCTATGAGACTCAACGACCGCGCGTCGTTCTGCCGATGTCATCCCGGCTAGGTAGTCTTCCTCGTCGGCGAACAGTCGCTTCAGTTCTGACTTCGCTCCTGTGGACAGTGGCGCATCCTTAATAGCTTCACTGTGACCGTAGTCTCCAACAGCCAAATAGTCTGCGCCAAAAGTTTCCTTATCCAGGAAAAAACCGCCTCGAAGCTTAAGAGATCTGAACAGGTTCTTATGTCGAAAATCATCGCTTCGATTGACATCGATGCCAAGCTCCCTAATGACTTTTTTTGCGACTTCCGGGTAGGTTTTCGGTGCCTCCATCATCATCGTGCCACCGTAGCAAACCAAAGTCCGACCATCGACGGTGAACTCATTCCTTTTTGCATGCCCACCAAAGTCGTCATGGTTATC
>JABGVY010000505.1 GCA_018645845.1 Gammaproteobacteria bacterium
CTGTTTATTCGCTCAAGGCTGTTCATTAAAAAAACCCGCTCAGGGCTGTTTATTCGCTCAAGGCTGTTCATTAAAAAAACCCGCTCAGGGCTGTTTATTCGCTCAAGGCTGTTTATTCGCTCAGGGCTGTTTATTCGCTCAAGGCTGTTTATTCGCTCAGGGCTGTTCATTAAAAAAACCCGCTCAGGGCTGTTTATTCGCTCAGGGCTGTTCATTTCGATCAGAGTGGCGCAGCCACGGAACAGATACATTTTGCCAACGACTCTCGCTAGCAATAGCTTTTTCCATTCCGGTTCCCGATGAACCGGTAGTCGAAATGTCTGCGCTATGCCTCCAGGGCGTTCAATATCGTGCAATGAACGGCCGACTCCTGACCACCAGCACAAGCCTCGGTTATCTGCTTAAGTGCAGCCTTCATCTTTTCCAGTTCGACAATTTTCTTATCAATTGCAGCAAGCTTGGTTTCTGCAAACGACTTCACTTCGCCGCAGGTCGCCACTTCTTTCTCCACCTGCAGGGCTAAAAGTTCACCAATCTCCTTCAGCGAAAAGTCCATCGCTCTTGCGCGACGAATAAAATGAACCCGCCCGATATCGGGCTCCGTGTAGAGTCTGTAGCCCGACGCACTTCTCCTCGGCGCAGGCAGCAGGCCCTCCACTTCGTAATAACGCAGTGTTTCGGCACTTGTTTCAGTTCTTTGCGCTAACTCGCCAATTTTCAGGTAGCTCATGGCAATTAACCTGGGTTGTTTCAGTACCCTATAGTTTACTCCAATGTTTAAATCTCCACAGGATTTCACCCGGTTTGCCTTTAACAGGTCGGGTTTCCGCTCTAGACTTCATATTTACTGGCCTCTAAGGGACAATTGTGACTGACATAATCAATACTGAAACTCTGGTAAGCGGCTTGTGCTTTGGCGAGGGGCCAAGGTGGCACAACGGCCGGCTCTACTTTTCAGACATGCACGGCAACACGGTTTACGCCGCAGATACGTCCGGTGAGCTGGAAACTATCGTCCGGCTGGAAGACGACGAGCCTTCCGGCCTAGGCTGGCTGCCCGATGGCAGGATGCTCATCGTTTCAATGCGAAACCGAAAACTACTGGTATTGGACGGCAATGAGCTCAGCGAGTTTGCCGACCTGTCAGGTATTGCCACCTATCACTGCAACGACATGGTGACCGACCTTAAAGGGAGATCCTATGTCGGCAACTTTGGTTACGATCTGCACAATGACGCCGAGTTTCAGAAAGCAGAGCTCATTCTGGTGCACCCCGACGGCAAAACAGCACTGGCCGCAGACGACCTGGCATTTCCCAACGGCACTGTGATCACCCCAGATGAAAAAACGCTCATCGTCGGCGAATCTTTCGGGGCCCGGCTAACAGCCTTTGATATTCAACCGGATGGGACCCTCCTTAACCGACGCGAGTGGGCAAAAATAGACGGCGCTGTTCCCGACGGTATTTGTCTGGATGAAGCAGGCGGCATCTGGGTCGCCTCCCCCGTGAGCAACGAGGTGCTTCGAATCATAGAAGGCGGAGAGGTCACCGATAGGGTAAAAATCGAAAACCAGGCTTATGCCTGCATGCTGGGTGGCCAGGATGGCAAGACCTTGTTCATCATGACATCGCGGTCCTCTCACCCCGCTCAATGCAAGACAGAAAAATCCGCCGCGGTGGAATTCGTGACAGTAAAACACGCCGGCGCCGGCCTGCCATAAACAATAGAATGAACGATAGAATGAACAACACAAAAATAGCAGTGATTAACGGCGGAGATTCCGCAGAGGCGAGCGTTTCCCGCAGCAGCGCCAAGGGCGTCATCGAGGCGCTACGCAACAATTATGACTCGGTCACCAGCATCGAACTAGACGACGGGATCGCGACTTCTCTGGCAGACTGTCGCCCCGATGTTGTCTTTCCTATCTTGCATGGGCCACCGGGCGAAGACGGCACGTTGCAGGGTTTCCTTGAGATTCTTGGCTACAGTTATGTCGGCAGCGATGTGCACAGCAGCGCCTTTGCCATGGACAAAATTATTGCCAAGGAAGTGTTCCGGCGCGTGGGACTGCCTGTTATCAGGCAATGCGTTGTTTCCAAAGCGGATGGCATCGCAAACGCAGTCGATATGATCACCAGCGAACTGGGTGAGAACGTCGTGGTGAAACCAGCCTGCCAGGGCAGTGCCATTGGTGTGACCCTGATTGATAACGCCAACCAACTTCGAGATGGCCTGAGCGCAGCATTTGAATTCGATCCCCGCCTTTTAGTAGAGGAACGAATCTACGGCAAGGAGATCACAGTGGGTGTTATCGATACCGATACCGGCACGGATCCCTTCCCCGTCATCGAAATCACGACACCAGAGAACAGCTGGTACGATTTTGACCATCGCTACACCCCTGGCCTCTCCGAGCACTTAATGCCAGCGGAATTACCAGAGGAGCAATTGCTCGCGCTTCAACAGATTGCAGTAGCCGCTCACCAGTCCCTTGGCTGCAGGGATCTGTCGCGTGCAGATTTCATCGTTACAGAATCTGATATTTATCTGCTGGAAGTGAATACACTGCCTGGCATGACCCCCACCAGCCTCTACCCCGACGGCGCCAGAGGCTACGGTCTGGAATTTCCGGAACTGGTGAAGTACCTGGTAGACCGGGCAGTGAAGCGCAAAGGCAGCTGAGCCACCTTCGCGCGGGGGTTGCGAAGAAGCTCGCACTATTCGTCATGTCGACTGGGGGTTCCCAGGCACCGTAATGGGGAACTCTCGGATCTTGCCGGCGCCTGGAACGATCAATATCAGGAACGGCGAAGCCAGCCCCGATAAAAACCCCTACAAATCATATCCGCGTTCGTTGTGCTGGTTAATATCCAGCCCCTCGGTCTCTTCTTCTTCAGACACCCGGAGCCCCACCAAAGCGTCAATAACCTTCAACAGCACATAGGTTAGTACCGCAGTGTAAACACCTACTGATCCAACACCGATCAACTGAGTCACCACCTGCTCGCCCATTGGCTGACCATCACCCTGGCCACTAAAGATTCCCAATGAACTGCTCGCAAAAACACCAGCAAGAATAGTACCCAGGGCTCCACCCACACCGTGGACCGGGAATACATCAAGTGAGTCATCAATACCAAGCTTCTGCTTAAGGAACATGGTCATATGGAAACAAACAAAACCTGCGCTAATACCAATAACAAGCGCACCTGCAGGTCCGACATAACCGGAAGCCGGCGTAATCGTGCCCAGGCCTGCAACCATACCGGTCACCGCGCCAAGCGCACTTGGTTTACCGAACTTACTCCATTCGATGCACATCCAGGTAAATGCCCCAGCAGCCGCGGACATATGCGTCACCAGCATCGCCATACCCGCATCGCCATTGGCAGCAAGCGCGCTACCCGCGTTGAACCCGAACCAGCCGACCCACAGCATGCCTGCACCGGTGATCGTCATGGTCATATTGTGTGGCGTCATCGGGGTTGTCGGGAAACCGCGCCTTGGTCCCATCACCATGGCAGTTGTAATTGCCGCCACACCAGCAGTAATGTGAACCACGGTGCCACCTGCAAAATCGAGCAGGCCCA
>JABGVY010000506.1 GCA_018645845.1 Gammaproteobacteria bacterium
AGTCGGCTGGGTTCTCGCCGAAGGATGTTCTGGCGATGAGTCTTGGCGACATCTTGAGCCCTGAAGAACAGGACGCCTACGGTGCACCTTTCCCCGACGAAACTTATCTGGCCGGGGGTAGGCAGTTCCCGTCGCTGGTACCGATCATGCCGGACAACCCCGCCATCGGCGCAAACCGGGCCGCATGGAAAGTACTCGAGCAATGGGATAAACCTTTCCTGACAGCATTTTCAGATTCAGACCCGGTTACCGCCGGTGGCGAAGTCAGGTTCCAGGAATCGGTACCCGGTGCCAAAGGCCAGCCCCACATAACGATTAAAGGAGCGGGTCATTTTCTGCAGGATCAGGCCCCGGAAGAACTCGCAGCGGCGACCATTAAATTGATTGTTGCTAATCCAGCCTGATACGCTAGTTTGAATTTAAAGGGAGATGCCGGTGATCAATAAAATCTTAAGGGTAGTCGCCGTGCTGCCGGGTATTCTATTTGTCGTGATCGGCGCTAGTTGGATTATTGATCCGGCTTCAGCGGCAGCCAGTGTCGGCATGCCACTGCTTGAGGGAGTTGGTCGCAGTACCCAAATCGGGGATCTGGGTGCCTTTTTCCTGACAATGGGTTTACTGATCCTCATCGGGGTGACGACCCTCAAGCGAGTCTGGTTCTATCCTCCTATGATGCTCCTCGGTCTGGCTGCCACTCTTCGTATTATTGCCTGGCTGGTTCATGGCGCAGCACTCGCGCTTAGCATGATAGCGTTTGAGATTATCGTTACGGCGCTGTTATATGTGTCAACTATTCGTCTTTGTGAAAAACCCAGCGCGTGAAACGAACTTCCGCGAGATCTCTGAAATTTTCAACTTTGACACTATCGACCTTTCTTTTTTCGACCTTTCTTTTTTTTGGTTTGGGCGCAGTAACAGCCCAGGCGGCTCAACCGCCTAACATTGTTCTGATCCTCGCCGATGACCTGGGTTTCACCGACATTGCCCCTTATGGAAGTGAAATCAGTACACCCACCCTAACGGCGTTAGCGAACGAAGGCATCCAGTTTACCAATTACCATACAGCGGCAAGTTGCGCCCCCTCCCGAGCCATGTTGTTAACGGGTGTGGATAACCACAGGTCAGGAGTGGCAAATATTCCTGAGTCAATTCCACCAGAACAGAGTAGTTTCGATGCTTACCAGGGCGTACTCGGTAGCAATGTCGTTACGGTCGCAAGTTTGCTTGAAGACGCCGGATACCATACCTATATGGCGGGTAAATGGCATTTGGGAAAAGAGCGCCATCAGTTACCCAGTCGTCGGGGTTTTGAGAGGACTGTCGCAATGGCTGATACCGGCGCCGACAACTGGGAGCAAAAACCTTATATCCCGATCTATAAGAAAGCTAACTGGTTTGCAGATGGCGAAGAGATGGAGCTACCGAAAGATTTCTATTCGTCCCGGTTTCTGATCGACAAGACGATCGAGTTTATTGATTCCAACAGCGAAGATGGTCAACCGTTCTTCGCCTATGTGCCTTTCCAGGCCGTGCACATTCCTGTTCAGGCGCCACAGGAGTTTATCGATCAGTACATGGGCGTTTATGATTCTGGTTGGGAACAGTTACGGCAAGATCGGCTGACGAAAGCATTAGAGCTTGGTGTCGTGGCTCAAGGGACCGCTATGGTAGAGATGTCGACGACGCAGGACTGGGATATGTTGCCCGATGACAGGAAGCGTTACGAGGCGAAACGTATGGCGGTCTATGGCGGCATGGTTGCGGCCATGGATTTTCATATTGGGCGTTTGATTGATCATCTGAAAGCAACGGGTCAATATGACAATACGCTTTTTGTTTTTACGTCAGACAATGGCACCGAAGTCAGTGGCAATCCTGACCCGGGTAATGCGAGGGCTCGGGTTTTGATGGGGGCCCAAGGGTACACATCTGAATATGAAACGCTGGGTTTGAAAGGTAGCTTTAATTCAATTAGTCCCAGCTTTGCAAGTGCGTCCGCTTCACCACTGGCATTCTACAAGTTCTACGCGGGGGAAGGTGGTCTGCGAGTTCCCCTGATTATTGCAGGACAATCTATTCGGAATAAAGGTGAACTGAATCACGCCTTATCTCATGTGACGGATATCACACCTACCATCCTGTCTATCGCTGGTGTCAAAGCACCGGCTGGGCGTTTTGCGGGAAGGCCCATCGAAGCGATGATTGGTCGCGACCTGATGCCCTTAATCAGGGGTGATGTCGAACGAGTCTATGCGGAAGATGAAACCATTGGTTACGAAGTCGGCGGTAATGCAGCGCTGTTCCGCGGTGATCACAAAATTGTGATGAACCGGGGCCCGGTCGGAGACAGGCGATGGCACCTTTATAATATCGTTTCAGTCCCCGGAGAGACCGAGGACCTGGCAGATGCAATGCCTGAACGTATGCAGCTCATGTCACGGGCGTATGAGCAATATGTGCTGGAAAACGGTGTGTTACCGGTACCAGTTGGTTACCGGCAGGTTTCTCAGGTGGGTATCAATGGGCTCCGTGAACTATATGGCAGACAGATGTTGGTGCTCCTTGTATCCATGCTCATTCTGGTGATTTTTCTTGTCGTAGCCCGCGGTATCAATGGGCGCTGATGCCACCCCTTATAGTTCAA
This sequence comes from Gammaproteobacteria bacterium, assembly GCA_018645845.1. Classification (GTDB taxonomy): domain Bacteria; phylum Pseudomonadota; class Gammaproteobacteria; order Pseudomonadales; family Azotimanducaceae; genus UBA9659. The sequence goes on from JABGVY010000506.1 coordinate 2,645, forward strand.
ACGTTGGGCGCAAGGTGCCCCAGCAACATGCTGTTACAGCAGAACGTGCTAGCTCCCTGGTTCCCCAACCCGGATCATGCGCTTACCGCGGTTATCGCCAGCTAACAAGCCAATTAAGCCGCGGGGTGCGTTTTCAAGGCCGTCGATAATGTCTTCGACTACCTTTAGTTCACCCTGCTTCGCCCACATGGAAAGGTCATGATAAGCATCGTTATCAAGACTTTGGTAGTCAGAGACGATGAAACCTTCCATTTTTAATCGTTTGGTGACCAGCAAGCCGGGTACTCCGAATGGCCCCGCGCTGGGTTTTCCGTCGTACATTGAAACGGCGCCACAACACGAGACTCGCCCTTTCATTTTCATCGCGAACAATGCGGTTTGAAGTATGTCGCCCCCGGTATTGTCGAAATAAACATCCACACCATCGGGTGCAACTGCTGCTAGCTGGTGTCGCAGTGGTGCGCTTGTGTCCTTGTAATCGATGCAGGCATCAAATCCCAGCTCATCTACAACCCACTGACATTTTTCTGTACCACCAGCAATACCAATAACCGTTGCACCTTTGATGCGCCCGATCTGGCCGACGATTGAACCGACTGAACCGCCCGCGGCAGAGACCAGGAGTACTTCGCCAGCATGAATGCCGGGCACATTAATTAAGCCGTGATAGGCGGTCAAGCCCGCCACACCGAGCAAGGATAAGCTGTGGCTTAGTGGGCCGTCTTGGTCCTTCACGGGTGTTAACTGGTGTCCGGGTATCACTGCATATTCCTGCCAGCCGAGGTCACCTGACACGATTTGTCCAACCTTGAAACGATCAACGTTTGATTCAACGACCTCTGCGATCCCTCCGCTCGACATCACCTGCCCCGAGCTGAGCGCGCTCCGATAGGTAGCTCCCTGCATCCATGCTCGGTTCGCAGCATCCTGGGAAAGGATAAGCGTTCTGACAAGAACCTCACCATCGCCCGGGGATGTCAGTTCTACCTCATCCTGGGTGAAATGTTCTTCAGTCAGTTTACCTGTTGGGATTTCGGAGAGGAGAATTCGTCGATTTGTTGCCATGAGTTTGGGTCGCTTGAGCTTTGAGTGTGCCTAGAGTAAACCTTTTTCTAAAGTAGCGAAAATATTGATTGTGCAAGTCATTGGGGCGATAGCCGTGTCGTTGTTCGGTTAATAAAAGCCGGGTTGCTAAGATGGTATCGTCACAGCGCCGTTTGGCAGGCTATATCAACATCTTTAGCGTAAAATGCAGTAAAAACGGTTATACAGAATATGGGAAAAAAGACAGCTATTGGAGTGATATGCCAGAAAGTTTAATTGTTAGCTTTATCGGAGATGATCGTCCGGGGGTTGTCCGTGTGATTGCGGACGTGGTTGCCAGACATGGTGGGAGCTGGCAGGAAAGTCGAATGTCTGGTCTTGGTGGCTATTTTTCGGGAACCGCTAGGATTGTCATTAGCTCGGATAGTCTTGAAGCGCTGGACCAGAGCCTGCAGTCCCTTGAGGGACTTACTTGTATCATAAGACAATTGAGAGAGACGTCCCCGGACGAAACGACCCAAAAGATGAAGCTGGATATTGTCGGTCCTGATCGGCCTGGCATATTACAGGATGTCACGAGCGAACTTGTTGGCCATGGCATCAATGTCATTGAAATGGAAACCGAGGTGAGGCCGGCATCGATGAGTGGAGAGTTGAACTTCATTGCCGATGCGCTCGTTGAAGTGCCTAACGAGGTCGACATTGAAAGTCTGGACAAGCAACTTGGAACGATTGCCAGGAATCTTGGGCTGGATATTTTGTTTGAGGAATCTGCCGGTGAGTAGTGCTTAATCCTGGTAGCGTGTTGTTCCCAGTGGCTTTTATGGTATTCGTTCTACCGTATTTGAAAAAGTCAGTGCGGTTTTGCAGATGCCGGTCGCGCCAGTAATTGCCGCAGCGCTTGTCGGTGCAGGCGTGCAGGCTAATGGTAAATGCCCTTCACCGGCGAAAAGGCCCGATGTCTGGTCAAGGCCAATCCAGCCTGCCCCGGGGAGAAACACCTCTGCCCACGCATGAAGGTCGGTGAAGTCTCCGCCGGATTCAAAGGGAGCGCCAAGAGACCCGCTGTCTGAGGCCAGCTGTACCAGGTAGCCAGAAACGAATCGAGCTGCGAGACC
>JABGVY010000508.1 GCA_018645845.1 Gammaproteobacteria bacterium
GTCCATGCGCTGGCCGGCCTCGGTTGATGCCGGATAGGAGTAGTACGGTTGAACTTTGGTCTGGGTGTAGTACGTCATGAGTCGGTCGATCACTTGATGGCACATATACGAGCCGCCCGCGTTTTCAAAAAAAGCCCAACCCTCTAACGAGGGTTCGCTAAAGGCTGGAAACTGTGCTCGTATAAAATCGATATCAAGTCGCATGGTGGGGCTTCCTATTACACTATTGTTGCCATGAAATTGCCTTAGAATGATTACAGGTGGTTGTCATGACTGTCTATATCTTCGCCTTTCTTCAGGTACCTTGTAAATTGAGTAATCAGCAACTCAGCCATGTGCCTTAGCTGTTTTTTGGGTATGCTGATTGAGCACGGCAGCGAGTCCTCTAATGTAGGCCCTGATAAGAATGGATATTTTTACCATCACAATCGGCATCAGTCTGATCCTGTTTATAGCTATTGGCAATTTCGCCGGCAAAAAGGTCAAGAACCTTGACGACTATTTTGTTGCCGGACGTCGCGCCCCGACAATACTAATCGTAGGCACATTAGTGGCCAGCGTGATGAGTTCAGTGGCTTTTCTTGGGGAGGCGGGCTTTACCTACGATGGTCAATTGGGCGCGTATATGTTGTTCCCGAGTACCTCCGCGGCCGGATATGTCATCGGCGCTCTGTTTTTTGGGCGCTATCTACGACGTAGCAGGGCCACCACGGTGGCCGATTTTTTTGGTCAGCGATTTAATAGTTTTCGTCTGCAGCGAGTCTCGGGCATTATCATCATGCTCTCCATCGGCATCTATCTCCTTATTGTCACCCAGGGTGCGTCCATCCTTCTTACCGACCTAACCGAACTCACCTATTTCCAAAGCCTCATCGTGGTGTGGCTCAGCTATACCTTCTTTACTATGTATGCGGGCTCCAAAGGCGTGATCATTACCGACACCTTAATGTTCCTGTTGTTTACCGGTGCCACCCTTGTCTTTGCCTATTACATTGTCAGTGACCTGGGCGGTGCCGCTCTTGCTATTGAGAATATGGCTCAACTGGAAACCAAGGCCGGAATCGCCTCCTGGAGCGGTATTGTTGGTCCCGGCACCGAGTGGCCAACGGCTATGGATTACCTTATATGGGCGCTCGTTATCGATTCTGCCTGGGCCGCCGTTTATATTGTCGGCCCTTGGCAAGCAGGCCGTCATTTGATGGCGAGAGATGAACATGTCGTTCTGCGTTCGTCGATGTATGCGCTTATTATTGTCGCGCTTTTGCAAATCATCATTTACGGGCTTGGCGGTGTTGTTAATCTGGTGAAGACGGATATTACGCCTTCAGAAACCGTATTGGTGTGGGCGGCGAGAAATTTAGTGCCGGAATTTTTGGGCGCCCTGGTATTGGCGGGCATCATGGCGGCAGCGTTATCGTCCGCATCTACTTTTCTTTCTCTGGTCGGGTTCAGCGCGAGCAACGACGTGGTGAAAAGGGAAAAGGCCCTTGATCTGCGCTCAATACGTTTCATTATGATGTTGGTCGGTATCGTCGTTTTACTCGCCAGTTTTTATTTTCCACCCAATATTTTCTGGCTGATGCTGTTCGTTGGAACCGTTTACGCCTCCTCTTGGGGGCCAGTTGGGCTTATGAGCGTCTGGAGTAAAGACATTACTGAGCTTGCGGCCTATTGGGGCATGATTACCGGTTTTGTGTTTAACGTGGTCCCAGCGGCGATTGAATACCTTGGCTATATCACCTGGCCCAGCTATCTTCACCCGGCACTTATTGGAACGGTTATCAGCCTTATCACGATAGGTATCCTCTCAAGAAAGGGTGCGGTGACGGAGCAAGAAGCCGCTTACCGGGTCAAGCTTCACATTACCCCCGAGGAAGACTGTGATGCTAAAAAAACCAGAACGACCATGATCGCTCCTTTCGCCCTGCTTATATACGGCTGCAGCATGCCATTTATAGTGGTGAATTATTACATCAAGCCCTATCAACGCGGCAGCGGAGAAATTCTGGCAGATGGTTCGATGAATTGGCAAACCGGAGAAGCGTGGTTTAGTCTGGCCCCGGCAGTCGTTTTTATATCTCTCGGTATCCTTGCTGGAATTGTGATTAAGCGCAGTTACAACCCGAAAACATCCTCACCGAGTTAATCGAGCCACATCTGTCACTAGCAACGCCGACCCAATGGCGCCATGGCAACACAACAGGCAGCGTGAAGAATAGCATGCTGCCGGGCACATGAATCGTGATAACGCGATGGCGGAGCCGTAAACGCCCGGCTGGAGATATTACGAAAAAGATACAAATAAATGCAACCCATTGACAATGAATCGTCGTACAACCTTTTGCGTGTGCTGAAAAAAGATATCTCGCAGCGGCGCTTAACCTACAAAAAAGTTTGGAGGATGTATGGGAAAGATGTTTTTGGAGAGCGGCGACCTGGTCGGCGTCACATTCTGGCTGGTGTCTATAGCGATGATCGCTGCGACTGTGTTCTTCCTTTACGAGGGAGCGCACGTGAAGAAGGAATGGCGCCTGTCTTTGCTGGTGGCGGGTCTCGTGACCCTGGTTGCCGGCGTACACTACGACTACATGAGAGACTTCTGGGTCGTCGAGCAGACCACGCCCATTGTTTACAGGTACATTGATTGGCTGATCACCGTACCGCTGCTGATGATCGAGTTTTTCTTGATCCTCAAGGCCGTTGGCGCAGCGGTCGGCACGGGTTCATTTTTGCGTCTACTGGTCGGTACTCTGGTCATGTTGATATTTGGTTACCTCGGCGAGGCGGAAGTCATGAATGTGACACTCGCGTTCTGGATCGGTATGGTCGGATGGGGCGTTATTATCTACGAAATATTCGCGGGCGCGGCAGGCAGCGCTGCGAAAGCCGCATCTGCTGCTGTTGCTTCGGCCTTCAACTATATGCGTCTCATTGTTCTAGTGGGCTGGGCGATCTACCCTATCGGGTACGTTTGGGGCTACATGCTGGGTGGAGTCGACGAGGGCGCCTTGAACATGGTCTATAACTTGGCCGATTTTGTTAACAAGATCTTGTTCGGGTTAATCATCTGGCACCTAGCGGTTAACGAATCGGGCGGCGCTGGACACGATGGAGATACTGCTTAGCCCCGACTGCGCGGGCGGGTGCGATCGCCCGCCCTGCCAGGTTCAATGGGAATGAGGGTAGTAGCGTACGAACAAGCAAATAGGCTAAGGCCCCCGGTCAGGGGGTACAAGGGCGGGCGTCTTTTGCGAGACGGATTGTGTCGCAAAGAGGCATTGACGCTGGCCTGAGACGGGCAGAAGATGAGCGTCGGTTTTTTTAGCAGGAAGACTGAACCATGCTGACAAACAAGTTGCTCACCGCCACCCGGCGTGTCAGAGAAACACCGTTCACTCCGAGAGTCGAGGCGGCCGGCGTGAAAGGGTATTCGGTCTACAACCACATGTTGCTGCCTACTGTGTTCGATACGCCCGAAAGGGACTATGAGCATCTGGTTAGCCACGTACAGGTCTGGGACGTGAGTTGCCAGCGGCAGATTGAATTGATCGGCCCGGATGCGACCAAATTGGTCCAACTCATGACGCCACGTGATCTTCGGAAAACGAAGCTCTTGCAAGGCAAGTACGCTCCCCTGTGTGATGAGAACGGCACAATCCTCAATGATCCCATTATCATTAAACTCGAATCAGACCGGTGGTGGATTTCTCTGGCGGATAGCGATATCAAACTGTGGGCCAAGGGACTTGCATTCGGTCAAGGCCTGAACACACAAGTCTTCGAAGCTGACGTCTGGCCTTTGGCTGTTCAGGGTCCCAAAGCTGAGACCCTGATGAGCCGCGTTTTTGGTGCGCAGGTTCAAGCAATCCGTTTCTTCCATGGCAAGATGTTGAGGTTCATGGACAATGACATGCTGGTCATGAGATCTGGATGGAGCAAGCAGGGTGGCTTCGAAATATATCTGGACGATGCCTCGCTAGCGGAACCGCTTTGGGATGCGTTGTTCGAACACGGTAAAGATCTTACTGTGCGCGCGGGCTGCCCCAACTTGATAGAAAGGTTGGAGTCAGGCCTGCTGTCCTATGGTGGCGATATGGATGATCGACATAATCCCTTCGAAGTCGGCCTTGACCGGTATATCAATTTGGAAGCCGATATTGACAGCATCAGCTTACCGGCACTGCGACAGCTGGCCGGTCGCCACCAGCGACAACTGGTCGCAGTCATGTTCGACAAAACGGTCGAGGCTTCTGACTTTTTGCTTCGGGACAAAGGCGAGGTTGTCGGCAATCTGACGGCAGCAGCCTGGTCCCCCCGCTTCAGTCAACACTTGACTTATGCCATGGTCAATCGAGAATGGCTTGACCAACATACTGAAATAGAAATGGATGGCGTGCGTGGCAAGATTTTGCCCATTCCCGGCAGTTACTGACCATGTCGCGGCTCTTGTCAATCCAGGGTCCTGACGGGCGCAGCACTTCATGATCTTGGGTGTGGCGTACGAAGAAGACGCCGAGATCCTTTTAGGTTAAGGCACCAACTAAAGAGCGCATGTAGGGCGCCTAATCATTGGAGGGAAGCATGCAGGTTACCCGTATATTTACAGGCGATGACGGTGAGTCGCATTTCGAGGATGTTGACGTTGAAATGGAAGAAAGCGGGCTGGCGGGGCTGATGTCTGCGCCAGTTGCGGCAAAAAGCGTGATCTTTCGCGAGGTCACGGGTGACTATAAGCTCGACTTCCATTGCGCGCCCAGGCGACAGTACGTGGTGAACCTCACCGGCTCAGTCGAGATCGAAAATGGCCTCGGCGAAACGCGATTGCTTGGCCCGGGCAGCATTCTGCTCGCCGAGGATACGACCGGTCGTGGTCATATTAGCCGGGCCGTGGAGAGCCAATCACGTCAGTGCCTGTTCATACCTCTGGCTTGAAATTGCTCAGATGATTGCAGTTTAGAATGGCTGTTCTCTGAGCTTCGACACAGCCTTTCGGCCCTGAACATCAAGCTTCGAACTCAAGCAAAGAGTAACGTAGCAAATTCCGACCAGATAGGCGTGTTCGCTATGCTTAGTTTGGCAATCATTGCGGCAAAGAATAGCCCCAGTCCTAATAAACTGGCCCAGTGTGGCCTTTTCAATCTGACCATATCGTAGCCGATCAGCAATCCGAACAACCCAAGCTCCATGATAGGAATAAATGGGAACGGTGCCCCAACGGTCTCAATTAGTCGGGCAACAGCCGGATCCAGGATGAGTATTCCGGCCAGCAACATCAATCTTTTGTGGGCTTTACCGTTAGCACGGTGTACCAGTCCCAAGACAAACGCGATACTGAAATTAATCAAATCGGTGGTGGGAAACATCATGGAAGCTATGTGGCTATTCTCGCCGATAGCGAAGCCCGGTAGAGCGAAGGCCACTCGCATCATGCAATATCCTGTCACCAGCATGGATATGGCGAGGATCGAACTCCATTGACCCCGTTGGCGATGTTGTTTTAGTCGCCCACCTTGGACCAGGCTTGCTTGGAAAGTATAAAATCCAAACCATGATAGGAATATTAAGCCATGTATATGGTAGAGCAGCGGGAGTGAAAAGGCGCCATTTGGTTTAGCTAGAACGGGTGGAAGAAAGCCAAGTAGAACGATGCCGGTTAGCAGAAGACCCATATAAAAAAAGAATGGCTCCGCGGTGGCTCTTGAATCTTGTGTTTTTATTTTATTGACGACAGTTTCCCCATCCTGGATATGTTGGTCGAATATCTTTGTGGCCCTGAGAGTTGCCCTGATTGCGAGCCACGTTACTTTTTATGAATGGCACTGTTAAGGGA
>JABGVY010000143.1 GCA_018645845.1 Gammaproteobacteria bacterium
AGGTAACCATACTGGCTTTCGCGATCACTTCGGGTGTCAACTCGACAATCCGGTCACGATTCTCATCGATATACTGAGCGACCGCTGCTTCACCCGTCAGGGTGATCAGTTCACGATCCAGATGCATCGCGGTGGGCATTATCGCATCGCATTCTTCGAGTAGTATCATGCGCACCTGTTCGCCATCGTACCAGGCGGCCGCGCTGTTTGAAGTACCGAAATCTAAACCTACGCCTACCATATGCTATTGATTTTAAACACTTTTTTTATTCACGAGAATTGACGCAAGCGGCCATTAAGGCACATTTTGAAAGCGTTTTCTAGAGGGGACAGGCAATCTTTGACATTCCCCTTAGCGGGGATGTTGGTTAAATGGTACTAGAGAGTCTCTGGATCAATTTCCAGTGTTTCAAGCAAACGACCAGTACTTGCCAGAACTCTGTAGCGAGCCAGCAGAGCGATATAATCTCCTGACACTTTTGATATCTGCGCTCTGAGCAATTCGTTCTGCACATCCAACAAATCCAGAAGAGTTCGCTTACCGAGTGTCAATTGCTCGACGTATACACTAAGAACTTCTTCCGTCGATTTCACATAAGCATCCAGGTATTCGAGCCTCATCAGAATATCCTGTAGTTCATTCCATATGAGCGTTACATCCTCTTCTACGGCACGCTGGCTGCTGCGGACACTCTCCCTGAGTGCAAATTCGCGAGCTTCGGCTTCGTTTAGCCGTGCGCGATCGGCGCCACCGCGATAGATATTATAGGACATCCTGATAACGGCAGATTCGTCGTCATTCGCACCTACAGAACCATCCGTATCATCATTTCGAGTCGCGCCAATTTCCAGGTCAAACCGAGGGTAGAAAACCCCTTTCGCTTGCCTCCTTGCTGCAATCGCTGCTTCAAGCTCTGCTTCTACCGCTTTAAGTCCCGGATTATTAGCAAGTGCAAGTTCCAGAGCCTGTTCCAGTGTTCCCGGAACGCCGCCTACAGCTTGAGGCTCGACCAGCATCGTCGGGCGCTCACCGACTACGCGGTAGAACTCTGCAACTCCGTTTTTCGCGTCCCTTTGAGACAGCAGGACGTTAGATTTAGACTGCGCTCGTCTGCCACGGGTCTGCACGACGTCGACCTTAGTTCCGACACCACTTTCAAACCGTTCAATAATTTTTCCAAGTGTTTCTTCGTGGTACCCGAGATTTTCCTCTGCGAGACCAACGACAACAGCCCTTCTTAGAGATTCAAGATAGACCTGAATCGCACGTAAACTGATATTTTCCTGGGTACCGACCAACCGGGCAAGAGCGGCATCAACCAGAGCAGATTGTTGCTTAACCAGGTTTCTTGTCGCCGAGCCATCATAGATAAGTTGGGTAAGGCGGATGCTCCTCTCTGCACGGGTCAGAGATAAATCATCCTCGCCCAGAGCGCGGGTAGTGGTGTTATTAGATCTTTCTCTGCCCCCTGCAAGCACGACGTCCAGACTTGGGAAATAGCCTCCCCGAGCCTGATTCTTCAACTCTTCAGCCGCCCTGACACTATAGTGGCTAGCAAGAACATCCGGGTTTGTTCGCAATGTCGCCCTTATCGCATCGTCCAACGTCTGAGCTGAGGCGCATGGAACAATTAAACCAAGCATCAGCACACCCCGCGTCACCGCCGGGTGTATCAAAACTTTTTTTAAAAAAAGTGGCGCTATCGAAATCTTCATGGCTTTACCCGATTGTCGAAAAAATATTAAAGCATAGGGTGCCAAAAGTCGAACTATTGGATAGTAATTCCCGCAGACTCATAGCTACCAACGATCATAAATGCAGACCAAATGTATGGATATCCCCATTCTGGAGAGTCCATCAGCGCCAGTTGTGCGTCACGCAAGGCTTCACGGGCGGGGTTGCCATCAAGAAGCCTGTCATAAAAATCTGTCATCAACGCCTGGGTTCCCCCGTCACTGACTTCCCACAAGGAGCTGATGACCTCAGCCACACCGGCTTCCTGGAACGACCTACGCAGCCCATAGACACCTTCGCCTTCATGAATTTCACCAAGGCCGGTTTCGCAAGCAGAAAGTACGACCAGCTTTGTACCGGAAAGATTAAGTCCCAATACTTCGAGTGCCGTTAGAACGCCGTCGTTGACGGTGTCGATATCACCAAGGAACTGTGCGTTCGAGTTGATACCTGCGAAAGCAAGCCCGGCTCGTAAAAGAGGATTGTCACCCGGGGGCGGAACCTGGATTTCTGAAGACCGCTGCATCTTTAGAAGCCTTTTCCGAAGTGTGTCATCCGCCTCGAGGAAAAACCCGTGAGTCGCAAGGTGTAATATCTCCGGAGACTCGGTGATCTCTGCCAAAATCCGCTCCTGAGCCTGTTCACCAAAGAAAACGTCATTTACATGTTCGTTAGCTTCAAGCCGGTCCGTAATCGTTCTTCCTTCTTTTTCTGCACCAGGCAATGGTGCGAAGTTCAGGCCACGCAATCCACCACCAGCACCCCGGATACCAAGTTTCATTGCGGCTGAACGGCGACCAGCTGCAACTTGCAGTTCTTCTGCACCCAACACCTGGTCCGAGTTGTAATCGGGTCCTGCCAGAATCACGTAGGCGCCCAACGACAACTGATCGTCATTCGGTAGGAGATCTCTGCCTGAAGTTAGAATGTGAACGTCGGTAGTTTGGATGAGATATTCCTCATCGTCATTCATGAGCGCGTTGAAAGGCAGGATATTCAACACCCCGTCGGGTATCAGGTAGACATATTCGAGCTCGCCGATGCTTTCCCTTATTGGCGCCCACACCAACTCGTATGCGAGTTGTCCGGCCTCAATAATCTCATCTTCATCCGCCAGATCGTCCTGGATTATCGTGCGATATTCGATCACCGATTCCTCCATTGCACGCCTGTTTGAGAACTCAACAAGGTCGTAGCTGATTTCTCCACCCTGATTGACAATCACCCCGGCAAGCGCACGGGATTCAGCGCCTTCGCTATACATCAGGATATCGACCAAAGCGCTATCGTCAGCGAGAGAATCCGCAAGCGCATCCGCGTTAGTACCGGCAATTGACGAGCGATAACGCCCGCTGGCGCGACCTAGCTCAGCCTGCAGGTCGTTAACCTTAAGTTCCAAATCATAGAGCGCTGCTGCATGGCGTCCCTGGGTATCAGCTGTGGGCCCGGAAAGCGTTAACGACGCGAGTGTCCTTCGGGCGCGTTCCAGTTTAGCTGCAATGGAGGCTAAAACCGGGTCAGTTGACAGCTGTGCTACCTGTTCGATCTCCGAAGTAATCTTCAGCAATAGCCCCTTTCTCTGCAGGCTTGCCTCGATCGCCTTTTTGCCGCGACTTGGATCCGTAATTGAAGCTAATAACCTCAGATAGGCATCAAGTTCGGGTCTATGAAGGCGGATATAACCTTCACGAGCATTTTCTCCTGTTACCCATAACATGCGGTCCAGGAACACACTGCGCCGCGCAAGCCCTTCTTCCCTGAGCTCAACCGCCGCTGAAAAATCACCCGCAGCCTCTTCTACTGTGGCCAGGTTGTTCAGTGCTTCAAACGTGTAGGGATGCTGTTCGCCGACCTCCTGTTCTGCAATTTCCAGGGCTTTGGTGAGTTCGTCCCGGGCCTCGTTGATCCTTCCCTGATCCAGGTAAATTGATCCCAGATCGATCATGGAACGAATAGTATCAATATGTCGCTCCCCTAACGATGTCCTTCGGGTAGCCAATGCAGCCGCGACCTGCTGCTGCGCCTCATCCAGCCGCCCTAGCTTCTGGTAAACCCGACCCAGGTTGTTGCGGCTTTTTAAGGCATCCTGATGATCTGCTCCAAGGGTAATACTCCAACGCTCTACCAAATCTTCGAACATGGCGGCTGCCGCTTCATACTCTTCCATCATCATGTAAAGGTAGGCCAGGTTATTTTGCATGCCCATTGCATCAGGATGATTTTCACCCAGCGATTCGGCGATATGTTCATAGCTGGTGTCGTACAAGGGTTCTGCTTCCCTGAAGTTTCCCTGGCTCTCATGCAGTAACGCCAGATTGTTACGAGTCCGTGCCGTCTGCGCGTGCGACAGTCCCATGGCGACCTCCATGCCACGCAGGGTTTGTTCGAGCAAAGGTTCCGCGTCATCATAAAAACCTAACTGCTCATAAATATTACCCAGATTATTCATCGCAACGAGTGTCGTGGGATGATATTCACCCCCTATTTCAAGCATAGCGAGCATGGTTTCCTCAAAAATCCTCTCCGCGTCTTCAAATCTGCTTTTACGCTGATAGACCGCACCTAATTCGAGTAACGCGCTGTAATATTGATCAGGATTCTCCCGCCAGGCCAATTCGCCATAACCTACAACATCCTCTGAGATTAACTGCGCACTATCCAGGTCACCTTCACTGGCCATGACCCGGGCCAAATAATTCTTACCGACAAAACTAAGCTCAGTTGCGCCAATCTGGCGTGCTGTCAAGATCAAGCCCGACAACTTATCTTTTGAAGCCTGGTATTCACCCCTCTCCCCATAAATATCTGCAAGATCGACCTGAATCCAAAGCGCAAACTCTGAAATCCCGTTCGTGGAATCTGACAAATTCCGGGCGGTGGCTACTAGTAATCTCTCGGCTTCATCCAGGCTCCCTGTATTTCTGTTCAGTCTGGCAAGCCGAGCCTGACACCCCAGCGTTTCGGCATGGTACTGACTGTAGTACTCGGTATAGACACCGCACACCACAGACAGGAGTTCTTCTGCTCTACTGTTATCTGCAGCATCAGTCAGGGTATCGACTTCACTCAGCCTGGATGCCATCGTCAGACTGTGTGCGACACCGATTTCTGATTCGTAATTCGCGGTAATGAACCCCTTCATTGCCTCTGCTTCTTCGAAAGCCTGGGAAGCGTTATAAAGCTCTGCCATAAGGCCCGCAATATATTGTGTCTGTGGATGAGCCTCGCCAAGCAGTTCACTGCTAATGGCATAGGCATCGCTATAGAATGCATCGGCAGTCGCGGCATCTCCGAGCTGCCTTGCGGCAAGTCCGGCGTCCCTGCTTGACACAACTGCCAGCCAGTGTTCAGGTCCAAAGACTTCAACAGCAAGCATTAGCGTTTCCTCGAACAACATCACGGCATTTTCAAAATCTCCTGACTCCAGCAACGCTTGAGCTTCTGCTGTCAATTCCTGCCATGCCTCGAAATCAGCGCGCTGGTCTTCCGTGATAGCGGATGCAACTGCGAGCGCCTCATCGACCCATGCGGGTAGCTGGTTGTTGACCTCTGTAATAAGCCGCAAGCTTGCCTGGGTTCTGTCTATTTCTTTCAGTTCAACCGATCGTTCTACATCGGCAATCAGTAACTGAAGCGCCAGCTCTGCGGCTCCTAACTCCTCGGCCAGCATGACGGCGATTTCCAGTGACTCCTGATCATCCGGGGACTCCTCAAGGAGCTCCACGTAGGATTCCAACGCAAGTTCGACATCACCCGTCATCAACGCCTCTTCCGCGACGGCCCTAAGATCTGACCCGTTTGCGTTGGTGATGAAACACATCAACAATAAGAATGCTATTTTCCTGCACATGACAAATGGTCCTTGTAAGTTTTCGAATAGCGAGTGATTACTGTATCACTACTCTATCGCCTCGTGAGACTAAAAAAACCACACTTTATCGGGAAGTTACAAATTAACCAAAGCCCACCTAAATGGTGAGACTCGATATGCAGAGGGTTCTAAGTCGCTTGGCCGACGGGCTGTAGCCTAAATGTCAATGCGGTGCTACATTGCTCTCATGTGCCTGGGGATACACCCGGTGCAATATTGATACATTAGGAAACTTCCAAGGTAATGGACCTCACAGAACCACGGCGGTGTAACCCGCTAGCACGGCTATTGGGCAAACTGGTGTTGTTAATGTGCGGTTGGCAAAAGGCCGGTCAGGTTCCGCGCGCCAGAAAC
>JABGVY010000256.1 GCA_018645845.1 Gammaproteobacteria bacterium
AATCTATTAGTAAATAGAATCAGCGAGATTATGAAATGCCACATTAGCGTCATAAATCGAATATATAGATTGCGAGCTATTAAGACATGATTTCCAGATGGGCATGTCCTCTTGCCAGGGTTACGAGCCTTCGTACGCTATCAACTGGTTGGCCATTGAAAAAAATCACCAGTTTGGTCAATCGGATTTCCTTGTTAATGACGTTTGGTTGCATAGCCGTTTTCCCTATGGTGTTTGAACCGCCAGGGCCTGGAAGGATAACGGCCTCGCCAACGTTTGATGCTTTCCTCAAGATGCGGTAATAAGGTCAGGCCACTTTTGCGTCCGGGCCATTGATCACATCGCAGTTTTTGAATTCGTCAGTAAAGTAGTCGATGAAGCATCGTAGTTTCGATGGGACGTGCCTACCAGGAGAATAAACCGCGTGCACGCTCGTTGGTGCGGATTGATATTCTGACAGAACCTCTACTAATTCGCCTGCAGCCACTTTATCGCCTATTAGCCAACGGGGTACCTGGGCAATTCCAAGTCCGTCTAAAAGAGCGCTTCGAATCACGTCAGAATTGTTTGTCTGAAGGTTGCCTGAGACCTTGATGTGGACTGGTTCGCCAGATTCTATAAAGGTCGTTTGGCCAGAGCTATCAAGATCCGTGTAGACGACGTAGTTGTGTTCTTTTAGGTCCCTGGGATGTCTTGGGACGCCATACTTTTTAAGATATTCGGGCGAGGCCGCAGCGGCCGTGGGACTTGTACACAACTTGCGGGCGATTAGATTAGAGTCACGCAGGTTGCCGATACGAAAGGCTATGTCGATCCCTTCTTCAATCAGGTCAACGACCCGATCATTCAGTCTGACGTCGATCTTAATATCCGGGTACCGCGCAAAGAAATTCTCAAGCCTCGGCACTATATGAAGCCGTCCGAAAGCGACGGCTGCCGATACTCTCACAAGACCTTTTGGTTGCGTTTGCAGTAAGCCGACGTTCTGTTCTGCATCTTCCACATCCTGCAAAATGGCGACACAACGCTCGTAGTAATCAGAACCGGTTTCCGTCAGACGTAAGCTTCGAGTACTTCGATTCAGAAGTTTTGCCCCCAGCCAGGATTCGAGTTCGGCGATATTTTTGCTGACCGTGGGTTGTGTACTGTTCAGTTCTTTTGCGACGGCGCTAAAGCTTCCTGTTTCAACCACACGAATGAACATGTTCATGGCGGACAAACGATCCATCGACGACGCCTATTCCAAAAAAGAATAGAGTGTACCTAAAATATGCCAATTAGCTATTAAATATGAATAAGTCGCTGCAATGCCTTTCTTAAGATTACGCATACAGTAATAATGTCGATGACAGGAGATCGGTTAAACAGTAAAGACAACGCGATGGTTCAATCCGCTTTTCAGGACAAATTGACTCAACTTCGCGCCAACAATTGCGAGGAGCTACCGACCTCGGAACTTGCCATTTTGACCCGTACCATTACCAGGTTGCGGCGAGATAAGATGTATACCCGTAGTCTGCAGGTGGGTGAGACGGTCCCTGATTTTGGATTTATCGACGCTGACAATATCAAGCGTAAACTTTATGAAGTGCTCGAACGTGGCCCCGTTATTCTGAACTTTTTTCGCGGCTTATGGTGTCCGTATTGTGTGACTCAGATAGACGCTTACGAAAATATTCAACCAGAACTGGCCCGGTTCGGGTGTGCCTATTTTGCGATTTCTCCGCAACAGCCGCAGACGGCTCTTGATGGGTCTGGGGGCTACCAGGTAATTTTCGATCGCGACAATAAAATCGCAAGAGACTTTGGAATTGTATATCGGCTAGAACAGTTAGAAAGAAACCTGTTCGAAAGCTGGGGATTGACGTCGGCTAAAATGAACGGCAGCGATGGTCTTGAGTTGCCTGTCCCGGCGACTTTTATCGTTCGCAAGGACAGGATTATCGGCTTCCAATATATCGATGTTGACTTCAGGAAACGGTGCTGCCCGGATCAACTAATAGAAGAATTAAAGTCCTTTTGTGATCGCCCTTAGTGATGCAGCGGAAGCCGCGCACAGGAGCGGCTAGGGCTTTTCGAACAGTAATGTAAACCGGTCAGTATTACCCGTCACGGTTTTCCTGCCTACCTCGTATCGCAATTCGTCGTCAGGTTTGTAGTGCAGATCGGAATAATCGACAAGCTTGAACCCAGCGGCCTGAACTTCTTTTATGACCTGAACGGGGTCAATTCTTCTCCAGACTTCGTAGCTGTCAGGCTGCATGTGTCTTCTTGTGTGGTCCACGACAGCATATCGGCCCCCTTTATTCAGGACCTCGAAAGCGGCTGCGTTCAGGTTAGCCCGACCAGCAGCATCGAAGTTGTGTAAATTTCGGAAGGTAAGCACCAAATCCAGCTTGCGGACACCGAAGCTAAACTCTGGCACGGTTGCGCGGTGTTCTTCGGTCGTTGATTGAGCAATTCCATCGAAAGGGATGATTTCCGTTGTCGAAAACCCCGGTTTATCGGCGATCATCGCGCTGACCGAATTGGTACCGATCGAAAGATACAACTTGCCGTTCTCCTCAAGAACGGGCCCCAGAATTTTTGTGTACCAACCGCTACCGGGCAGGAGTTCTAATACGTGCATATCGTTTTGCAGTCCAACAAAAGTCAGCACTTCTTTGGGTTGACGGTTTCTGTCGCGTTCCCGATCGGCATCTGTACGTCGGTCGTGATCGATGGAAGCTTGAATCTTAAGTTCCATCGGTGTGGGTTCTGCCGCGCCAGCAAAAATCGGTAACGTCAGTGCAAATACCAGAAGCAGTCTCATCAGATTATCCTTTTTAAATACACGTGATTGATGTCTGCGCGGAATCCTAAAGCAAAGGCTGTGCGCTGTCAGTAGAATCGAGTCTTTAACCGTGCCATAGTTCAGGCACGTTTTTAGCGGGTTTCCCGAAAAGGCAGGTTATGAAACTAAAACAGGTAGCCATGGTTGCTGGAGAACTGGCCCCGGTGCGCGAGCAGATTTTCGACATTCTTGGCGTTCAAGCCGACTACGACGATCCGGGCGTTGGTGAATTTGGTCTGTGCAACAGTGTAATGGCCATTGGCGAGACCTTTCTTGAAATCGTTTGCCCAAAAGAAGAGGGGACGACCGCCGCCCGTTTGCTGGAACGTCGTGGTGGTGATGGCGGGTATATGGTGATTGCCCTGGCGGACGATATTAAGGGTGTTAGTAGAAGAATAGAGAATCTCCAGATGCGAAAAATCTGGGAAGTTGATCGCGAAGAAGTCTCTGCCTTTCATGTTCACCCGAAAGATATCGGCGCAGCAATTGTGTCCTTCGATGAAATGAGGCCTAGCGACGAATGGCTCTGGGCTGGTCCCGGCTGGCGCGACAGGAAGTCAAGCCATGTCGGGGAAATTACAGCGGTGGATGTGCAGGCTGATGACCCGGAGGCTATTGCGACCAAATGGGCTGGGGCTTTTGGCAGAAATTTTCACTTGGAAGGTGATGTTCTGCGGATGCCGCTTGATGATGGTGAGATTCGGTTTATTGAGGCCACTGATGGGCGCGGTGATGGCGTGGCTGCGGTTGAGTTTTCGGTCACAGATCGGTCAGCCATTATGACTGCCGCTGAAAATCACCAACTCAATTGGGCGGGCAATGAGATTACTGTCTGTGGAACTCGCTTCAGGTTCCGGGATCTGGGATGATTTTCCTTCTTAGTGAGCGGGTTTGGTCGAAAATGGCGCGAACTGGCTCTGGAAGTTGCACTGTCTGTAACGGACAGGAGTGCTTTGCAGAAAGCTGCTAACCAGCGGTTTGACAGACAAAAGCGAAACGGGGACACTCAATCGTGTACTCAAACTTTCGAACAAACGAGCTAATTATGCCCGTCAGAAAACTCTCAGAACTGCAATCCAGGTTTCACAACTACCGCTTAGACAAGAAGGTTTTCCCGATTCCGCTCGTCCGGTCCTTGGTGCAATCGATGGAGGCGCGAGGTATCAGTGCGGATATCAGTCTGGCTGGCACAGGCATTGACTTGACCCAGGATCGGGTGACCTACCAGCAACGAATTGACCAGCTGTCTAACATGCTCGACCTGCTGGGCATGAATGGTGCCTGGCTGGGATCGCCTCGGACAGTTTCCATTTCTGACTATGGCCTGTTGGGTTATGCGATGATGAGCAGCGCTACTCTTGAACAGGCTGTCCAGATCGCAGTGAAATATCACAAGCTGGCCGGAGCAATGTTTGAGCTGGCCTTTGAGGTTGATGGTGACGAGGCCGTACTAAGGATCGACCACCTGCTGCCCGGCGGCAGGGTCGGGCAGTACACGGTTGAAGAGTTGTTCGCCGGGACCAGTCGACTGATTGGTTTGTTACTTGGCCGAGACCACAAGCCGAGCAGAATCCTGCTAAATTACGAAGCACCCGAATATGCTGAAAAACATTTACAGTGCTTTCGGTGTCCTGTGATCTTCGACCAGCCGAGTTGCCAATACAGGTTCTCGCACGAGGAATTAGCTGAGTCTCTTGCTGAGGCTGATTCCAATACGGCACGCATCTGCGAAGAGTCCTGTCGTAAGCTGCTTAACCAGATGGAGATTGAAGACGATATCATTTCGCGTATATGTCATCTGTTACTGAGTACGCCAGGAGAGTTTCCAAAACTGGACGCTGTAGCTAATAAATTGTCATTGGGTGCAAGAACCCTGAGGCGAAGGCTCAACGATTTGGGTACCAGTTACCAGCGAATTCTCGATGATGTCAGGCGGGAGCTAGCCATCGAATACCTGCGAACGACTAATCTGACCGTACAAGAAATCGCAGAGCTTCTCGGTTACAGCGAAGTCACGAACTTCAGGCGGGCATTTATGCGATGGGTGGAATTGTCACCATATCAGTATCGCAAACAGATAGGTTCACCAGCTTAAATAACTATCCGACGCAAGCAACATTATTTCTGCTGAGGCAGCGGTCGAATCCGTTTTCCTGGGCACGATATCGTGGGGGTATCTGGTTGCAGGGGGGCGAAAAGCTACCCCCGTTACCGAGGGTAGTGGGTCCGGTCATCCGAACTCGGAAATAACGCCCGAGATGGATTCCTTAGCATCACCGAATAACATTCGAGTGTTTTCGCCAAAGAACAGCGGGTTGTCGACGCCAGAAAATCCTGAAGCCATTGAACGTTTCAGTACGAATACCGTTCGTGCCTGGTCAACGTTAATGATAGGCATTCCGTAGATGGGGCTGTCTTCATCCTCGCGAGCGCTCGGGTTAACCACATCGTTTGCGCCGATGACGACTGCAATGTCAACGTTCTCTATTCTAGGATTGATGTCGTCCATTTCAACGAGCTGCTCATAAGGTACGTCAGCCTCTGCTAACAGCACGTTCATGTGACCAGGCATGCGGCCGGCGACCGGGTGGATTGCGTAACTCACCTCGCAACCGTTTGCTTCGAGGATTTCGCCGAGCTCTTTTACCACGTGCTGGGCCTGCGCAACCGCCATGCCATAACCCGGTACGAAGCACACATTGCTGGCTGCTTCAAACAGGTAATACGCATCTTCAACGGAGACGGGTTTAACCTCACCTTCAATCGCCTTGCCCTGCTTAACTGCTCCAAAGCCGCTGAACAAGACGTTCGCCAGAGAGCGGTTCATTGCTTTGCACATGATATTGGTCAGGATGATACCCGAGGCACCCACCAGTGAACCCGCGACGATGAGGATATTGTTGTTAATCGCGAAACCTGCTGCACACGCTGCGATGCCCGAGTAGCTGTTCAGCAGTGAAATTACCACTGGCATGTCAGCACCGCCAATCGGAATCACTGCCATGATACCGAGCAGCAGTGCCAGGCCAAGTGTGACGTACAACCATTGACTGTCGGGCTGTGGATCTAAGCAGAACATGTAGGCTGCGTAAACGATACCAACGAGAATTAAGCTGTTAACTATTCGTTGTCCCTTAAAGACAATGGCAGCGCTGTTCATTACTTCTGCAAGCTTTGCGTAGGCTATAAGGCTGCCAGTAAAAGTCAGACCACCAATGAGGATAGCGAGCAGGATAGTCACCGCGGTGAAAACCTGGACGTCGCCGCCGTAAAGAGTCGCCCATCCAACAAGCAGACTGGCAGCACCGCCTGAACCATTAAATAGTGCGACCATTTCTGGCATAGAGGTCATCGCAACCAGCCTGGCGGCGAGCGCGCCGACGATGGCACCAAGCACCATACCTGCAGCAATGTATTCGTAACTGACGATGCCCTCGGCGGTCAGGCCTGCAACGACAGCGATCAGCATGCCTAGAGATGAAAATAAGTTGCCTCGCCTTGCGGTTGCTGGTGAACCCAACATCTTTAAGCCAAAGATGAATAGGGCGGCCGAAACGATATAAGAAAGGTTAGCTAATAGTTCGATACTCATTATTTGCCACCTGCTTTCTTGCTCTTAAACATACCGAGCATACGGTCAGTTACCAGATAACCCCCGACTACGTTAACCGTGGCGAACGCCACTGCCGCGGTGCCGAGATATTTACCCATCTCGTTATCTACCATGCCTGATGCCAAAAAAGCACCTGCCAGGGTGATACCGGAAATCGCATTTGCACCTGACATCAGCGGGGTGTGCAGTGTTGCAGGTACCTTGGATATGAGTTCGAAGCCGAGGAATATCGACAGCACCAGAATAAAAATTAGAAATACAATTTCCACTTTAGCTCCCCCTTATATTCTTGATGGCTTCATTAACGAGGCCACCTTCATGAGTAATAACGCAGCCTTTCAGAATGTCATCTTCAAGGTCAAGGTTGAAGGTTTTGCTCTCCTCATCCCAATATTCACTCACAAGGTTGTAAAGATTGGATGAATACATCTGGCTAGCGTCGCTGGATACCTGTGCTGGTAAATTTGAGACGCCGATAATGGAAACGCCATCAATTTCAACCGTTTCGTCTGGTTTTGACCCTTCAACGTTGCCACCAGAATCAACCGCCATGTCGACGATTACGCCACCTTTCTTCATCGCCGCGACCATGTCGGCGGTGACGATGCGAGGCGCAGGCCGACCGAAAAGCTGTGCTGTGGTGATGACGATGTCGGATTCGCTGATCACGTCTTTCATGCCGAGTCTTTGAAGTTCCAACTGCTCCGCAGTCAGTTCCTGGGCGTAGCCATCTTTAGTCTGGCCGGTTTCTCCGAGATCAATTTCGACAAATTTGCCGCCCAGCGATTGCACTTGTTCGGCCACGACGGGACGTGTGTCGAACGCTTCAACTCTTGCACCTAAGCGTTTTGCGGTGGCAATCGCCTGAAGGCCAGCCACACCAGCGCCGATAACAAAGACCTTCGCCGGACTCAACGTTCCAGCCGGGGTCATCATCATGGGTAGAATGCGATCCAATTTACTCGCCGCAAGCAGTACCATCACGTATCCGGCTAGGTTTGCCTGCGAACTCAAGGCGTCCATCTTCTGTGCTCGTGTCGTTCTGGGGATCATTTCCATACTGATTGCTGTCACACCTTGTGCGGCAAGCGAATCGACCAACGCATGTTCGTTGTAAGGGTCAAGGTAGCTGATCTGGATGGCGCCTTTTTTCAATAGGGCGACGTCTTCTGTGCCAGGTTTTCGGACTCTGAGCACCATATCGCCACTGGAAATCAGTGCGTTACGGTCATCAGAAACAGTTGCACCTGCATCGGTATAGTCTGCGTCGCTGAATCCTGACTGTAATCCCAGTCCGGATTCCACGGACACGGATAAGCCAGCTCTGGTGAGCTTTTTCACCGAGTCAGGGATAAGTGCGACGCGGCGCTCATTAGCCCACGTTTCCGCAGGAACCACGATTTGCATATCTACCTCACTAGATTTGATTAGAAGTGTTTTGTCTTCCGGGCGGGCTAAGATTTGCCTGTTCGGATAAGGGGCTGAAAGGTAGCATGAACGATGACCGATTTCTAACCATAAAGTGCTATAAGCATAGTGATTCGTGGATTTGATTGTAAAAGCGATACCAGCCTGATGGTGGTTCGCGATTCCGGTTTGGTTGAATCTCGTTTCATTGTTATAAAGACGAGGTTATAAAGATGGAACTAATTTCTGAGGACTTATAATGAGCTGGCACGAAGAAGCCAAGGAAATCGAACAACGGCGTAAGCTTTCAAAAGGCCAGGGCGGCGCCGAATCAATTGCCAGGCACCACGCCAAAGGAAGGTTAACTATCCGCGAGCGTATCGATGCGCTGGTCGCGCCCGATTCTTTTGAGGAGCACGGGGAAGGTGCCGGATTTGCGGAAAAAGATGACAATGGCCAAATCAAGGACTTCTCTCCCGCTAACTATGTTGTGGGGTTTGGTTCAATTGGCGGTCAAAGAGTGGTCGTTGGCGGCGAAGACTTCACCCTGAAAGGGGGGTCGCCTAATGGTGCAGGCCTGCGAAAAAGTGTCTACGCAGAAGAGTTGGCGGTACAGTTCAAGGTGCCGCTGGTGCGAATGCTGGAAGGCGGTGGGGGAAGCGTCGCCGGTTCTGGCGGCGCGAGGCCCACTACTGTTGGTTCTCCCGTTTATGCAGAGCCGAGGTTCAAGATCATTGCCCAGGCAATGAATGAAGTACCCGTAGTGTCCGGCGCCATGGGTCCTGTAGCAGGCTTTCCGGCGGGCAGGCTGGTGGCGTCACATTTCTCGGTCATGGTTAAGGAAACATCCCAAGTTATGGTTGGCGGCCCGGCCTTGGTAAAGCGAGCGCTCGGCGTGTCGCTCACGAAAGAAGAACTGGGCGGTTGGAAGATCCATACCCGCAGCGGTATTGTGGACAATGTCGCTGAATCTGAGGAAGCCGCGTTGGCCCAGATGCGCCAGTTCCTGAGTTACCTGCCTCAGAATGTCTGGCAATTGTCGCAGCGGCTGGATTGCAGCGATAACGTGAACCGAGCCGATGAAGCGTTAGTTGATATTGTTCCAAGAGATGGACGGATTCCATTTGAAATGCGCGAGGTCATTCGGCATGTGGTGGACCTCGATTCTTTTTTCGAAATTGCCCCTTTTTATGGTCACGGGCAAATTATTGGTCTGGCGCGCTTGAATGGTCTAGCCGTAGGGGTCATAGCTAATGATTGTCGCCACTTTGCGGGGGCGATGACCGCTGAGGGATCGCAGAAAGCGAAACGAATGATGGAGCTGTGTGATACTTTTCATTTGCCGGTGATTAATTTTTTGGATGAGCCTGGCTTCATGATTGGTCCAGGCTCAGAGCAAGCAGCCTGTATTCGGTATGGGATGAGTGCAGTGGCGGCAGCGGTCCAATCGACTGTTCCCTGGGCAACGATCGCCGTGCATAAGTCTTTTGGGGTCGCCTCCGCGGCTCACTTTGCACCAAATACCTACAAGCTCTCATGGCCTTCGCATGAAATGGGAGCGTTGCCGGTAGAGGGTGGTGTGGCTGTAGCTTTCCACCGTGAAATCGCGGCAGCAGAAGATCCAGATGAGAAGCGGCGGGAACTGGAAGAGATGTTGATGAAGAATCGGTCTCCTTTTCCCATGATGGAAAGTTTTGCAGTCCATGAATTGATTGACCCAAGGCAAACGCGGGCCAAGTTGTGTCGATGGGTGGACTGGATTGAACCGTTACTGGAAGACTTGAAGGGACCCGTGACCTGGGGGATGAGACCTTGAGTATCCAGGCGGAAATAAAATTGTTGTTGCTTGTTTTCGGCCTATTTGCCGCGTCGGCTGGGCATGCCCAGGCAAAACCGCATGTTCGGGTTGATCTGGTAGCAGCAGTCACGAGTATTGCGCCGGGCGATTCGTTTGATGTCCTGTTTCGGCAGAATATTGACGATGAGTGGCATACTTACTGGACGACCCCGGGGGATTCCGGTGCCGCGCCGGATATCAAGTGGAGTGTACCCGCCGGTGTGTCCGTCAGCGCGTTTAAATATCCGTACCCGGAGCGCATCCCTTACGGGCCGTTGATGAATTATGGCTATCATAACGAAGTGCTAATGCCTTTCTCGGTTTCGGTGCCAGAAGATTATTCCGGCGATGTCGTTGACATTATGGGAACCGGCAGGGTGCTGGTTTGTGCTGATATCTGTATCCCGGAAAAAGTCGAAGTCATGGCGTCCATTCCGGTAGGGCCAACGGTGGTCGACAACGCAGTGTCCGGTACATTTTCCATGGCACAGGCACGCTTGCCTGTGCTTATCGATGTGGTGAGTAGTTTCCAGGTTGATGCAGACAAGATCCTGCTAACGGTGGGACTGCCCGCTGTGCAGGGTAATCGGATTGATGCAGTTGAATACTTCCCGTTTGCTCCTGAAGTAATAGATAACCCGGCCGACCAGATAT
This sequence comes from Gammaproteobacteria bacterium, assembly GCA_018645845.1. Classification (GTDB taxonomy): domain Bacteria; phylum Pseudomonadota; class Gammaproteobacteria; order Pseudomonadales; family Azotimanducaceae; genus UBA9659. Next base: position 10,345 of record JABGVY010000256.1, read on the forward strand.
TCTCTATGTCCGATGAGGGCCTTGTCCTCATACTAGAGCCTGGTTTCGAATTTGACGAGGATTCCGCAGACCTGTCCGGCGTGATCGTGATTCATGAATCCGTCGGTGAAGGAATAGTGTCGAGTTTTGAGTTCAGGATGGGCGATTCTTTAGCGCCTCCGGGCAATGTGAGGCCAGGGGATGGTCATGCGATGGGTGAAACAGGGTTGCTTGCAGCGCTGTTTTTTGCATTTTTGGGTGGCTTGATACTGAACCTTATGCCTTGTGTGTTCCCTGTCTTGTCCATCAAAATCCTTTCACTGGTTGAATCTCACCATGGTGGTAGCTCTATTCGTTTACACGGCCTTGCCTATGCTGGAGGTGTTGTCGCCAGTTTTCTGGCGATCGCGGTGCTTCTGATGAGCCTGCGAGCAGGTGGTGAGGCGATAGGCTGGGGTTTCCAACTGCAATCACCCATTGTAGTCAGCATGGTTGCCTATTTGTTTTTGGTGATCGGTTTGAACTTGCTGGGAGTGTTTGAGATTGGTGGCTCGATCATGTCTTTGGGTAATAGTGAAGGTAGCTCGCAAGGATATCTGGGTTCTGTTTCGACAGGCGTGCTGGCAACCATCGTTGCCGCGCCGTGTACCGCCCCCTTTATGGGAGCGGCGGTAGGTTATGCCCTGATTCAAGAGCCTGCCACTGGTCTTTTGGTGTTTGCTTCTCTGGGTATTGGAATGGCACTTCCCTATGTGTTGCTGTGCTATGCGCCAGGTTTGCTGGCCAGGCTTCCTAGACCGGGGCAGTGGATGGTGACTATGAAGCAGTTGCTTGCGTTTCCCATGTTAGCGTCAGCGGTCTGGTTGCTTTGGGTGCTGGGTGTTCAGGCGGGATCTGAGGCAATGATACAGGTTCTTACAGGTGCTCTACTCATCGCATTCGCACTCTGGCTGCTGAACCAGTCTGGCAGTGCCATTGCCAGAATGTTTGCGCTGCTGCTCGTATTGGCTGCCATCTATATTGGTGCAATGCAGGAGGCGAGGGTGTCGGAGTCTGCTTTGGGGCCTGCAGAGGGAGAAGCTGGTGTCTATTCCAGGAACGCGTTGGCGATAGCTCAACAGAAAGGTCCGGTTTTTGTGAACTTCACCGCAGCCTGGTGTATTACCTGTAAAGTCAATGAGCTAAATGCACTGAATGTTGATGCCGTCAAATTGGCGTTTAAAGACAAGGAAATAACCTATCTCAAGGGTGATTGGACCAACGAAGATCCAGGCATTACTGCGGCGCTGCAGGAATATGGCCGAACTGGTGTGCCGCTTTACCTGCTATACGCAAAAGATGCGTCCCGAGCGACGGTGTTGCCACAGATACTGACACCGGGGATAGTCCTGGATGCGCTGGAAGCGTTGTAGTCTGGCTTTGATGGCACGAGTAACAATGGCGACACTGAGTCGTTGCCATTGTTACTCGTTTTAGCCCAGCTTAGAGGGCAAGCTTTGCAGAGGCCTTACCCTTGATGACCTCGACACCCTCTGCGTCAGTAGTTGAAACATCGATATCGGCAATGGTCTCGCCATTTTCTTCCCGAATCTCAGTGACCGATGCCTTGGCCGTGAGTGTGGCGCCTGGGAAAACTTGTGATGTAAATCGCACGCCATAGTAAATTAACTGCCCATCGCCGACGTAATTAGTCAGCATACGGCCGGTCATTCCCATAGACAGCATGCCGTGCGCAAAAACGGAAGGATACCCGGCGATTTCCGTCGTAAAAATTTCATCGCTGTGTAGCGGGTTATAGTCACCGGATGC
>JABGVY010000177.1 GCA_018645845.1 Gammaproteobacteria bacterium
CGTTGAAAAACTGGAAGCCTGCATCGAATTCGACTTCGGTCCTAAGGTCTGTACTCGCGACAAATTGGCTGTCTGGTTTTCTTTCTGGGGCGAAAGCAAAGCACGCCCGGCCTACCAGAAAATATGCTCAGGCCATGACGAGTTGGCTGATGGAACCCTTCGTGGGATTCTTCAGGACATTATTGATGAGGGTGGCTACGTCAGCCGCAATGCCGATCAGATCGTTCACACCTACACAGCCATGGTGACGGGTTTGTCGCTGGATTTGCTGGTGACGCCCAAGACCATGGATCGGAATCTTGCCAAACAAGTTTGTTACCACTATTTTGTGGCGGTTTTCCCGAGGCATTTCGAAAGTCATTAGTCAGCCACTGCATCGTCAGCTGATCAGAGGAACACCCGTTAGAGTGCAGGATTCAGGATGCTATTTCGGGGCATCTCCGGTTGTACGAAATACATCGGTTGCGAATAGCTCCTCGTCGATTATCGATTTGGCTGATGGTCGAGAGATGACACGCTGGTAGTAGTCATTAAAACGAGGCCAGCGATCAGCGTCCAGTGGTGCGCCAGCCAGGTCCAGCAGTCGAACTGTTGATGCCAGTGAGATGTCTGCAATACCGAAGTGGTTATCGACGATACTGGAGTCGTCGGGTGCCACGCTCTCCAGGTATCCGAAAACATCTGGGTAGTTTTTGTCGCGGAACGCATTAATTTCGGATAAGTCGGCTGGCTTCCCTGAGCGAATTGGGATGATGATATGCATCCAGAATACTTGCGCGCAGATCTGGGTGAGCAACGTGTCTGCGTATTCTTCGAACCATAGTGCTTTAGCGCGGCTTCGATTGTCTGCCGGGTACAGGCGCGGACTGGGATGGACGTTTTCGAGGTAGTCGCAGATGACTGACGAATCAGATATCAGATTGCCGTCAGCTTCCTCGAGAACAGGTATGCGGCCAAGCGGATTCATCGATAGAAATCTCTCGGACTTGTCCAGAGGGTCCAGTTGTCGATGTTCGAATTCGAGCCCTTTTTCCTTCAAGAAAATCCATGTTTTGCGTACAAAAGGGGATGTGGCAGCGCCATGCAGAATATAGATAAGAACCTCGAGAATGATGACATGTCGGCCCATCATACAGGCCACTACTCTTTTTTCGTTTAGCCGCTACTTTTTTTCGTTTAGCCGCTACACATTTGCAGGGAATGTGCCAGGAAAGCCATCTGATGTATGGCGTTCGGGCCACAAAAACTGCAATGTGCAACGTGAGATCAGCCACTTCTCGTCGACTTTTCGATACTCATCGTCGTAAACACCGAGATAGATAAAAGGATTTTCATTAGCTGCTTTTTCTGTCAACGGTTCAAATAAGTAGGACCGGCCAGTCGCGGTATCCGCTCCCGTGAGCTCTACCAGATGATCGCAGGTACCATGCATGGCGAAAAACGGACTGAGGCCATCTTCAACATCGTGGTAGTTTTTTAAAATCGTTGCCCTGCTTTCCCAGGAACCATAAGGACCAAATTCACACACAGCATCTTCGGTAAAAATGTTAGCAAGGTCGTCAATGCGGTTGGTATCCATCAAGTGGGAATAGAGAAGTCTTGTGCGTTTGATCGCGTCAATCTCAATCATGTTTCGAAGAATCTTGATCTCTTGGTCGGTCAATTCAGCCATGGTTTCGTACTCCAGGTAGTTGTCGTTATCTCGTCAGCAAACTTGTTAAGGATTCCCGCGCAGCCTGTAGGAGGTGATCAATTGGCGGCGTCAATTGTAATTGTTCAGCGTCCCGCTCTGTGAATGTAACGTTACTTAAAGTGAGCCTGGCTGTTTAGGGGATTTCATGTCTTACAGGGCCCTCATTGCTTCAGCCAGCGGCATATCGCCGTCAAGCAGGCTGAATGATTTACGGACACTATTGTCGCAGTCAAGGCAAGTAACCAGTGCTGCGGCCAGGTTTTCTCGGGACGTCAGCCCGCTTCCCTGCAGTTCCGTGTTCACGGAGACCAGTTCCGTACCCGGTTCGTCAGTCAGGCCGCCGGGGCAGACGATCGTATAGTCAAGGTCGGACTCGACAAGATGATTGTCCGCGTGTGCCTTAGCGCGGTGATAATGAGCGATGGGTGATTGACTGTGAATATCGTTATTGATCGAGCTGAGCATGATGTATCGACGAACATTGTGTACTTGCGCGGCGACCATTGAACGTATCGCACCTAGATGATCGATCAGTACAGTCTTGTCCTTTCCTGTTTTTCCGCCTGACCCTGCCGCAAAGATAATCGCATCGCACCCTTGTACGGCGTGATCGATGGGATACTCAAGATCGGCCAGAACCGTTGATACGCCTAATGTGTCGAACTTGGCGCGATGCGCCGGGTCTCTGATCATGGCAACTGGGTCATGGTCGCTCTCTGCCAAGCGCCGTATGACTCGAGTTGCAGTGTTTCCGTTTGCGCCGATTATCAGTACCCTCATGTTTACCTCTTTGCGAAAAAGCTGCCGAGTGGTGAGTAAGCATTAGAGTTCTGCGGGAATCAAGGGAATCAAGGGAATCAAGGATGCGCCAATAAAGTCAGATTTCGAAACCAGCATCACCTGAAGCCAGCAAAGGGGCTTAGTTCCGCTCACACTCGCGCTTTGTATGGTGTTGAAGGTAACACCTTATGCGACTTCACGTTTTGACCAGAGGTCAGAACGGCCCGATTTTTCGATTCCAATCCTGGTTATGGGCTAGGCGCCGTTAACGAGGGCTTTATCTATGAAAGCGCGCCATTGGGGGTATTTGGTAAAAGCGTCGTCAGACCAGATCTGCATCATATCCTTGCGAGCATCAGCTTCGGGCACGCCTTCCTTCAGCACGCGATACAGATACGTAAAAGCTGAGGCACGGTAGTTAGCGAAGCAGTGAACCAGGGTCTTTCGTTCACCCCGCGCATCCATCATCGAAAAAAACAGATCGAGATCGTCCAGGGTCGGCGTGTCCCACACCACCGGAATCTGCACGTAATTTATGCCCGCGTGGGTAATTTTGTAAGATTCATCTAGATTGCGGGCCTTGTCGGCAACTGCCAGATTGATCACGAGCTGGAAGTTCTCGCGCTGCAGTTTGGCAACGTGCACGGGCAACAGTTGCCCAGCCGTGCTCAGTGTGTCGTTGATCTTGTGATAGTTGTAGATAACATCAGGATCTGCATCTTCTGCGATCACGGAAAACGCGATAAAACATAGTAGTAGAAATCTCACTATTTGCTGCCCGATCCTGCTGCTCACCAAGGGCCTGAAGTATACGGTCAGAAATGGTGGAAACCACCCCCGGTTTTATGCCTATACCAGGTTAAAGCGTCTGATTGGTCTGGCGCCCGAAACGCTGTATCCGCTTGCGCCGATCATCAGTACCTCATATGCGTTGCGCGGGACACCAGTGAAGAGGCCCGGTTGGCAAGAGTAGGCCTGAATACTTACAACTTGCGCGTTTTCATGTAGTGTCTTGCCAGATCACGACCCGATACGAGTACTCACTATAGGATCATCCGACATGAAGAATGCCCTGCCGCTGACAGAAGAAATTATAGAAATGGACAAGGCGCATCACCTGCGCCCTTACCTGAACTTCGACACGCTAGAAGAGGGGGCGCTTCCCATTGAACGGGCAGAAGGTATAAATGTCTGGGACACGGATGGTAAAAAGTATGTCGATGCTATTGGCGGCATGTGGTGTGTAAACATTGGTGCCGGCAGTAAGGAAATGGCTGA
>JABGVY010000335.1 GCA_018645845.1 Gammaproteobacteria bacterium
TAAATATGCACCCCGATTGCAAAAACCGGGTAGGGTAAATCGCCAGGCCAGGGCTGATCTACCGTTCGGGGTATATGCGGGCCGGCGTCGATGTGCCAAAAGCCCCCACCGTGATTCTTGTGCCCTTGGCCGTCGGTGCTAGGTGGGTTGCGCCAGCAGGTATTAGCAATAATGTGGCAATCATCACCAAGCAATGGTTCGATTACCTGCAAAATACGGGGGTGGGCTACGACCTTCTGGCATAAGGCGCTGCGGTTAAACATCTCGTAGCGGAACTCCTGGTCGACAGCATCCGTTCTGTAGCTGGCACCCCGACCATCAGGTGGGATTTCTTTATAGACGCCATCTATTTCCTGACCCAGTACCGCGATAGAATCAGTACTTAGCACGTTGCGCACCACACAGAAACCCTGCGACTCTAGCTGCATGCTTTCGCTAGCTATTTTGTCGGCCCCACTTTCAGGTTCTTCGGGATTTCTTGGATACAGGTATCCACGTTTACGTTTTAACACAGTCATTCCTTAGCTGATTGGCCCAATTTGAGAGTAGATTATCCCTATCGATCTCGAACCGAACTCGTTTCGAAAAATTCACGCTGTCCTGATTGTAAAGCGCTCACCTAATCAAGCCTAGCGTCTGTGTAATGGCGTCAGTTTAGCATTGAATAACATTGGGTCATGGCCGAGGCAAGAAAGTAGTATCAGCACTGAGAGCCCGATGATTTAGCGTTCGGTGTCAGGTGTCAGGTGTCAGGTGTCAGGTGTCAGGTGTCAGGTGTCAGAGTAGACCGCTGAAAGTCGGGTGTCGCCCCTTATTTGTAAACCGGTTTTTTATTGATTAACCGTTTTTTTATCGAAGCCCGCCAGTTTCTTGTAAGCCGTGCTGACGGCATCCAGATCTGTGTAGGGCACACAATGGTGTTCATTCGAACACTCGCCGGAGCACTGGTCTTCCACCATCTGCAGCACTCGCTCGGGGCCAGTCTTGCGGTTATCCAGCGTGATTTTAGCGGTTGGGGAGAGTCGCTCGGATTGGTAAGCAGTTAATGCTTTGATGACATCGTCATTGTCCTGCAGTTGGCGGGCCAGGGTAGCGGCATCAATAATGCCTTGAGAAGCCCCATTTGAACCGTTCGGGTACATGGCGTGCGCAGCATCGCCTGCCAGGGTGACGCGATCAAAGCTCCATTGTGGCACTGGTTCGCGGTCTATCATGGGGAACTTGAAGATGTCTTGCGCGTCGTGGAACAGTTGATTAGTTTGCAGCCAGGGAAAATCCCATTGCCTGAATTTGTCTGCGAATTCGCTCAGCTGGCCTTTACCTCGCCAGTCATCGGTCCTCAGGATGTCTTTTGGTACCCTGAGTTCAGCCACCCAGTTGATGAGCTGCCGGCCTTTCTCGTCCGGTGGGGTCAGTGGGTAGACCACTAATTTCTGGCTGTTGTGGCCGGCCATGATCATCGATCGACCACTGAGAAATGAATTGCTGTAGGTGGCGCCGCGCCACAACATCAGGCCAGCAAACTGCGGGTCACCCTGGTCGGGATAGAGCTGCTGTCGAACGGCAGAATTAATGCCATCCGCGCCAATGAGAAATTCGGCGGTTGCGTTTGACTGCTCGCCACTTTCGCTGACGAAGTTACCTGTCACTGAACTGTCGTGCTGATCAAAATTGAGCAGTTTCCTGTTGGTTATGACTGAATCAGGGCCCAGGGTTTGCAGTACCTTTTGCAGCAGAATTTGCTGTAGCCTGCCCCGATGGATGGAATACTGGGGCGCTTTGTAGCCTGCGTCCAAACCTCTTGGTTCAGTCCAGATCAGTTTGCCTTGCTTGCAGTAGAAACGAAGTTCTTTGGTACGTATCGCATTATTATCGAGGGCTTCCTCCAGGCCATGATTGAATAAATACTTCACGGAGTGGGGTAGCAGGCTGAGGCCGACGCCCAGTTGTTTGATCTGTGCGGCCGCTTCAAAGACCTTGACCCTGAAGCCGGCTTTATGGAGTTCCAGAGCCAGACTCAGGCCGACAATGCCTGCGCCGATGATGATGCCATCGGGTTTTACTTTCATGATCTAAAGCTTCCTTGTGTTTACGCTTTATGGAGTTGGCTGCTTTTCCACTACTGCGATGGTCAGCCTGGATTCGCACACAAGTCGATGTTTGCTATCGCTGATCTGGATGCCCCAGACCTGGGTTCTACGCCCGATATGTATTGGCCGGGCAACAGCAGTCACGTGGCCGCTACTGACCGGGCGAATGTGGTTGGCGTTGATATCGAGGCCAACGCACATGTAGTTATCCTGATCCACGCAGCAAGTAGCGGCATAACTGCCCAAGGTTTCTGCCAGTGCAACTGACGCCCCGCCATGCAGAATACCGTGTATCTGGGTGGTTCGTTTATCTACCGGCATGACAGCAACCATGAAGTCTTCAGCGATATCGGTTACTTCAATACCAAGCATGGCCACCATGGTTTGACTGTGCAGTTTCTGTGCATCTTCAGGTGTTGGTGTTTTAAACCATATTGCCATGTTTGTACTTACTCCTAAAGATTCTAACTAAAGTCTTGATTCGCGCAATAATGATACCACTAGCGTATCGATACGCTGACTAGCATTGCGCGAATCGGGCTAAGATTTGCGAAGACCCAAGTCGCCAAATGTCGTTTCCTACAGAAGATATTAGCGGGCAGCTCGTGTGCCTCTGCTGAGGCTGGCAGAACGGTCTGGATCTAGGTAGCCTTGAATTCTGATTAAGGAGTATCTAAGTCATGTCGATAGAGGAATTGGGCGCCATTGGTGAATTTGTTGCTTCGTTTGGGGTTATTGCGACGCTAATATACCTTGCGATTCAAATGACCCAGCACACGCGCGCGGTAAAGTTAAATACGTCCCGGGTTGTCACGGAAGAGTTGCAGCAGATGTTCAGTTTGTTGGCCGCAGATGAAAGTCTGGCAAAGGTGTTTATTGATGCTAGTAGAACAAGTGAATTGAACGATATTGCCAGAGTTCGTTATTACACTTTTACCAGCAATATTCTTCGGGTCGTGGAGAACGCGTATTTGCAGTACCGCGAAAACGCCATCGGCGAAGAGCATTGGGAAGGTATTACGAACATGGCAATAGACTACTCAAAGATGGAGGCTTTCGATGTCTACTGGAATAACCGGAAGCACTGGATGTCCCA
>JABGVY010000510.1 GCA_018645845.1 Gammaproteobacteria bacterium
GAACCCCTGCATTAAGGGCCTGCTCAATGGAAGGGCTGAAAGTCGGGAAGGAGCAAGGGGTAGCTGACATCAACGAGCCACCTATTTCTTCAAAATGCTCGACATACTTCTCAGTGATGGTCTCAAAGCTGGTGCGCTTGGATCTATTTTCCTTGTTCAGAAACTCGTTGAACAGAAGGTCCCGATAGGCAATGGTCAGTCTGTTCCAAAAATCTTTTCTTCGCCCGATTCGAACTGGCTCAATTTTTCCTTCAAATTTTCTGCCCGTTCGGCGTGATGAATAGTACTCAGGCAGGACCTTTTCGAAGAAGAAACTGACCACGACAAACAAGGTATCGGACTTGTCTTTGTGAACAACACGAATCCATTCCTCGACTGATTTCAGAAAATTCATACAACCTGAATGATCGGCAAGCTCTTCCATCCAGCCAGCGAAAGACTGCTGAACATCTACCGCGGTAAAATCTTTAAACGCCTCGAGCTTCAGGACATCTTCGATAGATTTGTCCAACAGACCAGCCACAAAATCCCTTGGCATGCGTTTGGATTCGTTTGCTTCCCTTGCCATCGAGACCAGATCCGCGATCATATTCTCGTAGACAACGTCGAACAGGATCAGGTTTCTGCAGGTGCCAATAAACTCCTCACGAAGGTCTTCATCCAGAATGACGTCCAGGATATCCAGATCGGCACCGGGCTCTGTGTCGCGTGTGTCTGATTTTCGCTCAAGATAGGAACCCAATGCATCTTCAAGAAGTCGGCGATTTAGCGGCGTAGCTGATGTTCCCTCATTGGCGACCAGGTCAGTGCTGGCTGCAGAAAGATTGACACCCGCCAACCTTTCCTCATCGTACAGCGATTCGCCTTCCAGAATAATGTTCAGTTCTGATAACAGTTGGGCCAGCAGGAAGACTTCGTTCTTCTCTTCTATGTAGGAAACATCGAACAGTTTTTTACCTTCGAAACTGAATCGGGCCTTGAGGTCATGCCTGAATGGATCGGTGGCCTCGGAGAGAGTTTTTAGCAACCCCTTAACGTCTTTGATTTCCCCGGTCGCCAGAAAGTAACTGCTGGCCTGCGTGTCACCGAGATGCTGGATTAATGCGCTGAGGTTATCCTCTGCACTCGACTTCCACCGGTTATAAAGGTGAAGGCCAGACACCAGGCACATCTCTTTTTTCGCCGAGTCAAAGTTTGCCTGTGGCTCACCAAAAATAAACTGAGCAATTCGCCCGCGCTCAGCGCCTGTTTCCTTGCGTTTATCCTGAAAGTTTTTCCACGCTTTGTTTAGTGAATCTTCGTACAGGACTTTGTCCGGATCCTGAAGCCAACCCAGGAAGGCAGCGCGGCGCTCACGATGGATACGTTGCGAGAGCTCCCCCTCGGGGATCTCCGCATCAACCAGACGCCCGTACTGAGTAACAGTGGTACTCTGGATTCTTCGGCGCAGGCCCAGATACCTCAGGTATCGAAAAGCCACACCAAACACGTTTGGATATTCCGTGGGGGATGTTCGGAGCTTCAAGGTCGAACTGGCGTGCACTGCCGCCATTGTCGGGCTCAGGTTGAAATAGCGGTTGATATTGCGATGGTAATGATCCAACACCTCGGGATGCTCAGAAACAAACTTCTTGGTACCCTCTTCAATGGAGCTGATACCTGAAACGATTGCATTTCGCAGATTTTCAATTTTCTCAATTTCACCTGGATCGTAGTCAACGATGCCGTCAATGTTTCCCTGCTTGAAAAGCTCATAGGAAGACACGCCAACAAATTTAGCGCATTCCTGCCACGACAGGTTATATCGCCTAACAAGGTTAGCAAGACTCTTGGGGTGAATGGTGTTGAACACCCCGGTTCGCAGAGACAATAGGAGGTTGCTGGAGGCTAAGGGAATTGCACCACCGGAATATCCCTGACCAATGATGATGCCCAGTGTGGGGACATCGACATTACAAAGTTCGGCAATTAACCCCGATATCGCATGCGCCTGGTTGTTTCCATTAGCCTCTTCGTACGGATCCGCGCCAGGCGTATCCATAAACGTCACAATAGGCATTGAGCGAACACCAAATTCGCTCGCGAGTTTCGCCGCAGCGTTATGATGCTCGGGCCCCCAGACACCTGTTGCATGGGCCCGGTTTTGCGTAATCAAACCAACTCGGCGGGGTGTGCCGTTGAAATCAAACTCAAGTTCAGCAGCATACATTGGCCCATTCTCAATTTCGTTGAATATGGGCACGTCCAATGCTCTGACAATTTCCTTTGAACCTGGACGAGTCGACTCTTCGGTTGGGGCGACAGTTGCCTCGATATAAGCATCGACCTCCATATTACGAAGGTTATCCAGCGCTTTCTCGATTTGTTGCTCTTTCAGCAAGCCCCGCATGACTGATGCCGGTTCCTTACGAGGAAACAACGAGAAGTCCTTAGCCAGACTTTCGGCATTCAAATACAACTGATCAACGGAGGTGGGTTCTTGTCCCATACTGCAAATATTCCAAAAAAGACGGGGAAACTAGCTCAAAGCCGGAAAGCTAGCCTACTTCAAAGCGTCAGTTCTTTCAACGAAATGACTGCTGAATTAGGACCTAACTTTATGATTTTTGTCGACTTTTCAGCTCTTCGAATTCATCTGTTACGCCTCTGCCAGGGGTATTTTACCAATCTTAGCCTGCCATTCTCGAGGTCCCGTAATATGGACGGACTCACCACGACTGTCTACCGCCACAGTCACCGGCATATCTGCTACTTCAAACTCATGGATAGCCTCCATTCCGAGGTCTTCAAACGCCACGACCCGGGCACTGCGAATAGCCTTGGAGACAAGAAATGCCGCGCCTCCTACCGCCATCAGGTAGACCGCCTCATGCTTCCTGATGGCGTCGATTGCTATCGGGCCACGTTCCGCCTTACCGATCATCCCGAGGATGCCGGTATCCTCCAGCATCATTTCTGTAAAGCCGTCCATCCTCGTCGCCGTTGTAGGTCCCGCGGGCCCTACGACCTCTTCTCTAACCGGATCAACAGGCCCAACGTAGTAGATAAATCGCCCTTTCAGGTCTACGCCATCTGGCAGGCCCTGGTCTCTAATTCTTTTGTGCGCCGCATCTCGTCCAGTTAGCATCTTGCCTGACAGCAGTACCGTTTCCCCTGGTTGCCATTCTTTAATTTCATCCTTTGTGACCGTATCGAGATTAACC
>JABGVY010000322.1 GCA_018645845.1 Gammaproteobacteria bacterium
CCTCATCTGTGGGGCATTGAGCCAGCGTTGCCGCGCTGGTGGTAAATTTTGCTGTTTTAAACTTAAAAGACATTTTTGATCGTATTATCCCAACTGCAGGTGCTTTGTTATACAATGCGTCCCGCATTCTAGCACCCTCTTAAAATTAGGGCGTGCCTGGTAACCCAAACGGTTGCCTTCACACAGAAAAGTGGACTTAAGAAGTAACGCTATGAAAAAGATTATAATGTTTGCAGTACTTGCCTATATGGCGCCGATGTCTTACGCAGAATATGATGCCGAGAAAGGTAAGGATCTCACCGTTACCTGCCTTGCCTGCCACGGAGAAGCGGGTAATAGCCCCGCGTCAATGTTCCCGAATATTGCGGCACAAAACGCTCAGTACCTGCTCAAGCAATTACTTGAAATACAAAGTGGTCAAAGGCAAGTGCTCACCATGACGGGCATTCTGGACAATTTGTCCGAAAGCGATCTGTCAGATATCGCCGCGTACTACGAAAGCCAGCCCCGGAACCAGGGTATGGCGAAGCAAGATCTTGTAGAGTTGGGCGAATCGATCTATCGCGCCGGTATACCGCGTAAAAATATTGCAGCATGTACAGCCTGCCACTCGCCAACCGGCAACGGTAACGGCCCCGCGGTATTTCCTGCGCTTGCAGGTCAGTGGCCTGAATATACAGTTGCTCAGCTAAAAAGCTTTCAGTCAGGGGAACGACACAATGATGGAGATTCCCAGATGATGCGGAGCACAGCGATGGACATGAACGAAAAGGAAATGACGGCTGTCGCCTCTTACCTTTTCGGGCTGAAGTAGTTCCTGAACGTTCAATGAAGGGCGGTTTTTGCCGCCCTTTTTTTATCTCTTCAAGAATGGCAGGATTCGCAGGTAAGACGAACCGGGTAAAGCTCTGTGGGCCAATTCGTCACACAAAGAGCACTTCTCGTAATAATAGAAAAGAGGTTGAATATGATTCGGAAACTGATGATGAACGTTCTGGTGCTGCTGGTGTTGCTGCTGTCCTCGTCAGCATGGGCAGAAGGCTTTCAATATGAAGAAGGCACTCACTATGCTCGACTCGACTCGCCGGTAAAAACGCGCAATACCAACGTCATCGAGGTTACTGAGTACTTTTCCTATGGTTGTCCGCATTGTTACCGCTTTGAGCCTCTGGTTCAACAATGGAAGAAGGACCTTGCTGAAGACGTCGATTTCAATCGTACGCCGGCGATATGGAGAGTTACGGGTTATGAGTTATATGCCCGAACCTACTATACGGCGCAGGCGCTGGGTGTACTCGAAGAAGTGCATTACCCGTTGTTTCAGGCAATACATGGCAGCAGACGATCCTTACTTGACCTGAAATCGATGACGATCTTCATGGCGGAACATGGCGTAGAGCCGGAAATTTTCGTAAAAACGTTCAACGATTCCTTCGGGGTGAAGGCAATGTACCAGCAAGCGAGTGCAAGGCAGCTCATCTACCAATCAAACGGCGTTCCCGCGGTTATCGTGAATGGCAAATACCGTGTTGAAGCTGGGATGGTAGGCAATAGCAATGCCGGTATGCTGGAGGTTGTTAACTACCTTATTGCAAAGGAACGCGAACTTATCAGCGCTGGAACGGATTCAGGGGGAGAGTAAAGGGCTTCTCTGGATTTCGGCTGATAGTGATGGCTCGGGGTTAGTACTTTCATTAGTACGAGACGCATCGACGCGCTTTCGCAATTCCTTACCAGGTTTAAAGTGGGGCACAAACTTGCCAGGTTTATGGATACCGACTTCGCCGGTTTTCGGGTTACGAACCGTTCGAGGCTTACGAAAATGATTCGAGAAAGTGCCGAACCCACGGATTTCTATCCGCCCACCCGACGCAAGGCTGTCAGACATAATTTCAATCAGTGTGTGAACCGCCAGGTCAACGTCCCTGTTACTTAACTGATCAAGCTTGTCGGACATCCGTTTGATGAGTTCTGACTTGTTCATTTGGGTCGCCATAACGGTCATACTCTCCATCTTACTAAAATATTTATACGTTTCAATATGTTATGGCAATTTACTAAAGTGATAAATTAGAAACTACTTGTTTCTTGCCGATTTAATATTCGAAAAGAAGCTTTATTGCGCTCTACGGCGTTGAATCATGTGCAGTGATCAATTAAAATTTGTCATGGCGCTCTACTATCTCCTCCGGCCTATTGGCCTAGCTCGTGCAGTAAGTGATTACTTACATACTTGCGTGCAAAGAATCCTGCGCCGACTCCTAATCTATCCCTATCTGACGTCGAATTTTCGTTCGTCGTCTCAACTTTGTTGTTTCCCTACGGAGAGCTGAATGGCAACGATTTTAGAAGGTGTATCACGTACTTTTGCTGAATTCCTGCTGATTCCCAGGTTAACCAGAAAAGATCAAAAACCGGACGAGGTTGATTTATCGACGCCGCTCTCGGCGGTCGAACCCAACAAATTGGCTCGATTCAAGATTAACACGCCGGTCGTTTCTGCAGCGATGCAGTCGGTATCCGGGTCGCGCCTGGCGATTGCTCTTGCTCGACAAGGTGGTCTTGGCTTTGTTTTTTGTTCGCAGGATATTGCCAGCCAGGCTGAAATGGTCCATCAGGTTAAAGCCCACAAAGCGGGGTTTGTGTCGAGCGATTCAAATACGAAAACTGACACCACGTTACTTGAGGTCATAGAGCTCATGAAACGAACAGGACATTCCACGGTCCCTGTTACCGACGACGGTACCGGAAGTGGAAAATTGCTTGGCCTGATTACAGACCAGGATTTCTGGGTATACGAAGACGATTTGTCGAATACAGTTGGTCAGCACATGACCGCCATCGACAAGGTGATTTTTGGTGTGGAAGGCCTTACGTTAAATGAGGCGAATCGACTACTTCACAAGCACAAGAAAAACTGTCTTCCAATATTGGATGATGCTGGTCACCTGACGTCACTCGTGTTTAAGAAAGATTATGAAGATCACATGCGACATCCAAATGAACTGCTGGATGGTTCGAAACGTTTGTGCGTCGGTGCTGCCATTAATACACATGATTATCGGGAAAGGGTCCCCGCGTTGATTGAGGCAGGCGCCGATGCGCTGTGTTTTGATTCATCAGATGGGTTCACGGAATTCCAGAAGGAAGGCATCGAATGGATCAGGCACCAGTACGGTCAGAGCATTGTTATTGGTGGTGGTAATATCGTTTCCGCTGAAGGTTTTGACTATCTGGTTGAAGACGGTGGAGTGGACTTCGTTAAGGTAGGTATGGGCGGAGGATCCATCTGCATCACGCGGGAGCAAAAAGGTGTAGGCCGAGGGCAGGCGTCAGCTTTGATGGATGTTGTCCGTCGTCGTGATGAATATCTGGCTGAGACTGGACGCTATATCCCAATCTGTTCTGATGGAGGCCTGGCTAACGATACACAGATAGTCATTGCGCTAGCGATGGGCGCAGATTTCGTCATGATGGGTCGGTATTTTGCTATGACAGAAGAGAGCCCAACCCCAAAGACCTCTATCAACGGTCAGATGTATAAACCGTATTGGGGTGAGGGGACGAATCGCGCACAGAACTGGCAGCGTTATGCTGAAGATATGTCCACCCGCGAAATGGTCTTCGAAGAGGGGGTTGATGCCTATGTGCCTCTGGTGGGCAGTGTGGCTGAAGTGCTAAAAACAACGCTCTATAAGCTGCGATCCACTATGGTTAATGTCGGTGCTGATGGTCTCTCCGAATTCAGGGACCGTTCGATACTCACGCTGGTCTCAGAACAATCCGTTATCGAAGCAGGTACTTCCAGTGTGTTCCAGTTTAGTGCGACCAGAGATATCGAGGAGTCAAACTGGGGTGGCAAGAGCTAACATCGCCTATGATTGTTCAGGTAGTCAACAGCCGCCGGATCGGTATAATGGCGCTCGGAATGATAGTGAGTATATGTAGTGAGAAATTGTAAAGTTCTGGTTGCCCTGGTCAGTATCATGATCGCTGGACTGGCTTTTGCCAGTACTGAGGACATTGCTGAAAGAATCAAAAGAGTCGGTGACGTCTGCGTAGAAGGGGCCGAGTGTCCTTCCGAGACCGTTGCGCCAATGGCTGTCGCGCCAACCGTTGCTGCCGCTGGTGGCGCCAACGTTGAATCCAATTTCAACAAAAGTTGCGCGACTTGTCACAACGCAGGTATAGCTGGAGCTCCCAAGTTTGGCGATGTTGCTGCCTGGGCACCAAGGGTAGAAAAGGGCATGGATGGGCTTTATGCCAGCACCATCAATGGACTGCCACCTGCTATGCCGCAGAGAGGTATGTGCTTTAGCTGTAGTGATGACGATTTGCGGGCGCTGGTGGATTATATGGTCGACGCGGCCCAGTAAACGTCCCCTGGTTGCGTCTATCGGGGCGACCGATCCAATTTCCGATAACCAATAGCCTCAACTAAATGAAGAGTCTCTATGCGGTTTATTCCTGATAGATCCGCGATGGTGCGTGCTACTTTTAGGATCTTGAAGTAACCCCGGGCGGATATTCCAAGTTGGTTTACGGAGTCATCAAGGATTCGAGTATCGCCTCGTGACAGCGCACAGTGTCTGGCGATCTGTTGGTTATTCAGTTTACTGTTCAGCATCCCCTGTCGCTCCAGCATCAATGTTCTTGTATTGGCTATAGTTGATCTCAATTCGCAGGTTTTTGGTTCGACCGTGGCCTTATCGCTCAAGGTGCCGACAGGCAAGGGTGGCACCTCGATGTGCAGATCAATTCGATCGAGTAGTGGCCCGGATAAGCGAGCCCTGTAGCGATGTATCTGCTGCGCGGTGCAGTCGCATTGCCTGGTATCATCGCCAAAGTAACCACATGGGCAGGGGTTC
>JABGVY010000210.1 GCA_018645845.1 Gammaproteobacteria bacterium
GTGCGCACATCTCGACACTATTATGGGACCGTGAAACCTGAATGGTAGTCTGTTTAATCTTCGTCACGGGCAGATTAAACGACACATCACTGGCGAACCCATGTTTACTGCCTAGACGCTGGCCAAATGTTTGGGCGAACTCCAATTCCTCTTCATTCTGTGGTGCCTCAATGATTGATGAACAGAGCTTCATCGCAGCCTGAGGTTTGCCGAGGCGATCCAGAATTCTTGCCTGCCGTTCGCGAGCAGGTGTTGCTTGCGCTCTACAATAGACGCCGACTGCTTCTTCTATCCTGCCAGCGCGTTCCAGGTGTCGGCCAATCTGATTAACCATACGATCATAACGCCGTGACAAAACGGGCTCGATATTCCTTGCAGGTAGTTTATCAATCAGTTTTAGGAGATCTTCTTCGCTGCCCTCGGTTTCCATCAGTTTATAGCTTGCATCTGACAAAGATCGCAGCACAATCAGTTCGTCGATAACCTCACGACAACGAAACAGAGCGGCATTACCGTCGATTTCATACTGTTCGAATGGGGCAACCAGTTCATGCATGACAAACGTTGTCATGTCCTGATGAAAATTGCCGAAAAACAACAACTTGAAAACCGTTAGCTCTTCGGTCCGTGTCAGTTCAACCACCGGGATCGTCAGTGCCTGAACAGGATTCACCTGTCCGGACAATAGGTATTCGGCCAGATCTTGCTTTTTAGTTGATTGGGGAAACTCGGAACAGGCATCAAGATCAAGCAGTTCTGCCTTCGAACAGATCCTGATAGCAGACTCGAGATCGGGGACTGTTGGTACGATAAGCGAAGCGGCTACCAGTGACTCGATTTCATCGCCAAGGCTCTCGACCTCAGGGTAATTAAGTTTATCAAGCCTGAAGTAAGGGCCTTTCCGGTTGGTTAGCCGAACAAACAGCTTACGAGAATCTAGCGTTAGCGCATGGAAAGTGGAATAGAACTGCTTCTCCTGCTCAGACAACAGATGGCAGTACTGGCGACTGACGAAGTCAAGCAGGAACGTAAAATTATCGAGGTAATATCCCTCCGGAAGATCATCTGGCATCCTGCAGAGCTTAACCTGTATTTATATACAGGTAAATTACCCTGCGCTGGCAACTCTTTCGAATCGATGTTCTGTCCCGGTGATTACATCAACCTGGATCATCACCGAACTTGAAGGAAAACCGACAAGTCGGCTGGTTGTCTGATCGCCATCAATCGTCAGTTGGTTCCCTTCCAGTTGATAACTCAGTGGCTCGTGCCCGTCTACTGTCACTTCTGTTGTCGTGTAAGTAGTAGCGATACTAAATCCACCAATGGTGGTCCGCCAACTCCCCGTGATCAAGTCGGAGGGCTCGCTAGAAGTCATCGTGCAGCTTTGGAGGAACACAAGGATAGTAAGTAAGTAAATTGTTCTCTGAATTTGCATGTTGGGGTCTCTCGAAGTCGCTGGCTATCATACTAACCGAGAAGACCCGCGCAGAAAACCGATAGTACAAAGTGTAATATACGCTCTAAATAGCCCATTGAATCAATATGACCATAGATAACGACGATGACCTTATGCATCTCAAGTCCATCGGGCGAATTGTGTTTGAAACGCTGCTGCTGATGAAAAAGAGCCTGAAACCCGGGATGTCCACAGCAGAGCTGGACGGAATCGGTGCAAGGAATCTCGCTCGGTATGGCGCCAGGTCGGCGCCCATTCTGATGTACGATTTTCCCGGACATACTTGTATTAGCATCAATGATGAGGCTGCCCACGGAATACCGTCAGGTCGAAAAATCGAACCGGGCGACGTCGTGAATATTGACGTGTCTGCAGAATTAAACGGTTACTTTGGGGATACCGGAGCGACTTTCACCGTGCCGCCAGTTGATCCCCGAATTGAGTATCTTTGCCAGATTACCCGGAAGTCTTTGGCTGCTGCTATGGCGACAGCTCGTGCCGGCGCTAAAATCAACCAGATTGGCCGGGCGATTGAGAAAGTAGCGATCAATGCTGGATTTAGCACCATCCGGGACCTGGGGAGTCACGGCATTGGCCGGAGCTTGCATGAGGACCCGCATTTCATCCAAAATTTCTATGATAAGTCAGATACTCGCACCCTGAGCGAAGGTCAGGTAATAACCATTGAGCCTTTTCTCTCTACTTCAGCGGACAGTACTGTGACAGCTGAGGACGGTTGGGCACTTCTAACCGGGCATGGAAACAGGTCCGCGCAGTACGAACACACGATGGTGATTACCAGAGGTAAACCCCTGGTGCTAACGGCGCTTTGAATACTGGTTAATCAGGACTGCAGTTGAGCGAACTTTTTTTCTGAATCGGAAAAAATATGTTGCCACTTGCCGCCGTGGAATCGATACAGCAGCATGACTGCTTTTACGATGTAGTCGCCAATGAGTGCGGCATAAATCCATTCTACCGAAAAACCGAGTAGAACAAATACCGCCGCAAGGCCAACCCTGACCCCACAAAGCCCTACCATCGTAGTCATTAGTGGGAATCGAGTGTCTCCCGCGCCTCGCAGACATCCCCCCAGGGTAAATTCGACCGCCATGAGTGGTTGCACCAACGCCATGATGTAAATAAAGACAACGGTAAGGCGAACAACTTCATCATCGTTTATCAGATACCGAGCTATCTCGTTAGCAAACAACGCTATTACAATGCTAAGCACCACCATGCTACCAATCGCCATGGCAAGTGCTCGCCAGCCGCTTCTAACGGCACCCTCTGAATCTCCCGCGCCAAGATGTTGCCCTACCAGGGTAGAACCAGCGATAGAGAATCCGAAACCGACTACAAACGAAACAGAGAGTATCTGTACTCCCACGCCGTAGGCTGCATAGGGTGCAGTACCAAAAAAGGCAACTAACCAAAGAAACGCAATAAAACCTATTTGGAAGACGAATTGTTCGACCCCGGCCGGGTATCCTATGTGTACCAGTTGGCGAACCCGAGCTCGGGTCACAGAATTGGGACCACCGACACCCACTCGCATGCGGTGAGAGTAGTAAAGATACAGGAAAATCAGGCCGCCAACCGCGAACGATACGCCGTTGGCTATTGCCGCGCCGACAACACCCATAGGCGGGAAACCATACATCCCATGAACCAGAAGATAGACTAGCACCACGTTCACGATATTGGTTGCCACGCCAATCCATAGAGGGGTTTTGGTGTCACCTGCGGCGCGAAGTGCAGCACCCAGAATCATATTGATAGAAAAGGCGATGTTAAACAGACTAAGGTACTGAATGAATTCCGCTGCCAGTCGAGTCGGGTTTTCATCAAGGCCAAAAACACTGGCGATTTCATAGGCAAAAAAGATGCAGGGGAGCATCAGGCCTATCGCGACAGCGTTACTAAGCCAAAGTGAAACAGTGGTAACCTTTGCAGCTTCGGCAGGATCATCGGCTCCCCAGGATCGAGCAACGAGCGCAGTCGTCCCCGCAGAGATCGCCATCAAGGTCGCCTGAAGACCCCAAAAAATCCTGTGACCTGTTGTGACTGCCGCGACCGCCTCTGCTCCGAGTGTACCCACGATCTTAATGGTGACGATGCCGATTACCGAGAACAGCAGGTTACTGAGGATCGCGGGCCACGCCAGCTCCCAGATACCGGGGGTAGACTTAACCTCTTCGGTAACCTCGGGCTGTTCATGTGACATCTGAATTAGTACCAGGTTTGCGGCCAGCTAGACAGCCAGCGGTTAGTGCGTCAGGGTCCGCTAAGATACACTGACGCCCCAACAGACTCAAGCAAGCTGCCGGTAATGGCAAACAATGTAGTGAACGTAAATGGTTCGAATGTGCTTCTGCTATCCGGTAAAAGCAGGTGCCAGCGGCTTACCGGACTATAACGCTGCGTGAAAAATCATCTGCGATCGCTAAATTACATTGCTTCTAAAATCTACCTTGTCAGGCTAATGGAATCTGTACTGTGAAGGTGGTTCCTTTACCCAGCTGACTATGCACGGAAACGGTACCATTGTGAGCATGGGCAATGTGCTTCACTATTGCGAGACCAAGCCCGGTCCCACCAACAGCACGTGATCGTGCTCGGTCTACACGATAAAACCGTTCAAAGATACGAGCGGTTTCTTCCTGAGAGATGCCAATGCCGCTATCCTGGACCTCAATTGAAGCTACATGACCAACGCTCTTAAGGTGCACAGTCACTCTCCCACCTTCTCCGGTATATTTAATTGCGTTATCCACCAGGTTGGTAAGCAATTGGTCGATCGCCTCGGTTTCGCCAAGCACCTGTAAACTTTCGTCCTGAATATCTATGTCTAGCAGTACACCCGCATCACGGGCATTTTCAACATTGGTCTGGAATAAACCAGTGATGAGCTCTGACAGCCTGATGCGAGACAGATTGCTCTCTTTGCTGGAAGAATCGAATCTTGAAAGATGCAGCAGGTCTTTAACGATTAGCTCAAGGCGTATGGATTGCTGCCTGATTCGTTCAACGAAACGACCCAGGTTCTCTCCTGAGATATTTGGGTCATCAATGATGGTTTCTGATAACCCACGAATCGCTGAAATTGGTGTTTTTAGCTCATGAGATGCATTCGCGACAAAATCGCTCCGCACTTTCTCTAAATGCAGTCGTTCAGTGACGTCCTCGAGAACCAAAATCCCGCCTGGCCCCTCCCCAAACCCAGCGTCTAGCCAAAGGTACGAGCAATCAAGGGTTCGTTCTCCCACGGAGACGGTCGAGGCAACGTTGGTATGATCTGATATGCAGGTTAAAACAGACTGCTTGAATTCCTGTGCGATGGAAACCTCGCTAAAGTTCCAGTCGATAAGCTGAGTCTCTTTCAAAGATAGTATTGCCAGTGCGGCATGATTTACGTGCAGCACTTTTTGTTTAGCATCAAAGGCAATCACACCCTCATTGAGGCCTGCAAGCACAGCGGCTAGCTGATTTCTGTGTCGTGTTAACCCAGTTATCCGTTCTTCGGCACCAAGAGCCAGGTCATTAATCACCGCAGCAAGCTGCCCAATCTCATCGATTCGGCCTGCGGGCAGCCTGAGCTGAAATTGACCGCGGGAAATATCCCTGGCAATGGTCGTCATTTTTTCTATCGGATTGGTCACCCGTGATGCAAGCAGGTACCCGATTATAAGAAATAAAAATCCAACCGTAACTGCGCTCGCAAAAATTCTGTTTTGCAGCCTCGACAGCTGTTCATCGATGGAAGTGAGGGGCACCGCTAGTCGAAGGTAACCCGTCTTTGCCCCTTCTCCAGTCAAGCCGATTGCCAGGTAAACCATAGTGAGGTTTAGGGTCTGGCTGTATCTGGTAGCTACACCGTATTCCGCTTCTTGTGACGCAACTATTTCAGGACGGTTTCCATGGTTATCCATACTCGTTGGGCTGCGCTGGTTGTCAACGATCACCCGACCGTTTGAATCGGCGAGTGTTATTCTTGCGATGATTCCCGGTACAAGACGATTTATTTCTTCGGGGGTTAGAAGCTGGTTTTCTTCGAGCAGGGTGGTCATCAGAGGCGACAGAGCAAGTGCCTGTTCATACAAGGAGTTTTCAATCCGATCGAAAGCATCCCTCTCGACCTCATCGACGACAAAAAAACCAAACACGAAGGTACTGATGATCAGTGTGATACCTAACACACCCCAGACCTGCCAAAGAAATCGAGAACCCAGCATTAACAATCTCCAGGGCCGCTACTTGTCAGCAAGTCGATAACCAACACCACGGATAGTCTGGATAAGGCCGCTGTAATCTCCCAACTTTTTTCGAACAGCGCGTATATGCACGTCGATATTTCGGTCGACCACGACCACACCCAGACCAACGACTCTGTTCAGCAACTGTTCACGAGTGAAAGCCCTGCCAGGCTGGGATGCCAGTTGATACAGGATTTTGAATTCGGTAGCGGTTAGGTCTTTGATCTCGCCCTGGATCTCGACTTCATGACGCGACGCGTCAATGACCAGATCCTGAATGACGATTCGTTCCCTTCCCTGTTCATCTTTTGCTGGACCTCGTCGCAATACAGCTTTAACACGAGCGAGCAGTTCTCTGGGGCTAAACGGTTTAGCCAGATAATCATCTGCGCCGAGTTCTAGGCCAATGACGATGTCACTTTCTTCACCTTTTGCAGAAATGATGATGACTGGAATATCGCGGACGATGGGATCGGATTTCATCTGTTGGCAGATTGACAACCCATCCATTCCAGGCAACATCAAGTCAAGAATAACCAGGTTGGGACATTGGTTTCGAATAACATTTAGACCCTCGTCACCACGATCTACACCGACCACGTTGTAGCCTTCTCGTTTCAGGTTGTAGCTGACGATCTCCATGATGTCAGGCTCATCTTCGATGACGACTATCTTGTTACGATTCATAAGAACAATTCACAAGGCCTTGGGTCGTTTACAGCAGAGGCAAGGCGTAATGAGAGCACCGTTCAATGACAACCTGCCACAGCAGGTACAAAACGAAACCCAAAGGCTTTTCAAGACACGCTAAAGTTTGAGCGGTTGATACTATATTTTCTGGAAAGCCAGCACAGCATTCGTGCCGCCAAACCCAAAACTGTTTGACATGGCTGTTCTGACGCCAGCGTTGTCGAGCCGTTTGGTCAATATGGGAGCATCACTAAACTCAGGATCAAGATTCTCGATATTCGCGCTGGCACAAAGAAAGTCATGCTCCATCATGAGAAGAGAATAGATAGACTCATGGACGCCCGCGGCCCCTAGTGAGTGGCCGGAAAGAGACTTGGTTGAACTGATTTTAGGCATGTTATCGCCAAAAACCCTTCGAATCGCTGCCATCTCCGGCGGATCACCAGCAGGCGTGCTAGTGCCATGGGCGTTAATATAGTCGACTGGACCATCCACTGTGCTCAGGGCAAGCCTCATGGCGCGTTCGCCGCCTTCACCAGATGGAGCTACCATGTCATGTCCATCCGAGGTTGCAGCATAGCCAACAACCTCCGCGTAAATTTTTGCACCACGCGCTTTTGCGTGTTCCAGCTCTTCAACAACAACGAAACCGGCGCCACCGGCGATGACGAATCCATCTCTATCTTTGTCATAGGTACGGGACGCCGTAGCCGGAGAATCATTGCGCGTCGACAATGCACCCATGGCATCGAACAACGACGTCATCGACCAGTGTTCTTCTTCGCCACCGCCGGCAAAAACGACGTTCTGTTTACCTAACTGAATGAGCTCAACCGCGTGGCCGATACAATGGGCACTGGTCGAGCATGCTGATGTGATCGAGTAGTTAACGCCCTTAATTTTGAATGGCGTCGCCAGACAGGCAGAGATCGTAGAACTCATGGTCCGAGTGACACGATACGGACCAATTCGCTTCAGTCCTCTTTCCCTAAGAATATCGGCTGCTTCGACGAGATTAGAAGAGGATGCACCGCCCGAACCTGCGATTATCCCGCTTCGCTCATTAGAAACTTCTGAGTCTTCAAGACCAGAATCGTTAATCGCCTCTTGCATAGCAATGTATGAAAACGCTGCGGCATCGCCCATAAACCGACGAAGCTTTCTTTCGATCATCGACTCGACATCAATCTCGATGCTACCCGCAACGGGACTTCTAAGGCCCATTTCCTTATAGGCTTCCTGAAACTTGATTCCTGATTTGGTTTCCCTCAACGACGTCAGGGTTTCAGGAATATTGTTCCCAAGCGGGGAAACGACACCCATTCCTGTGATCACGGCTCTCTTCATTGTATTACCCAAATTTGTGTCAACCAAAGTCGTCTAGCGAAGTAAACAACCCACATTTTACATCTTCAGCGGTGTATATCTGTGTACCGTCAACCAGGACTCTGCAGTCTGCAATACCTAACACGGTGTTACCTTCCCTCAACCGCTTAATTTCAATTTCATACCGGAGCAATTTCGCCGTCGGTAGCACCTGCCCCCTGAAGTTGACCTTGCCGCAACCCAGCGCACGACCAAGCCCATGGTTGCCTTTCCACCCAAGGAAGAAACCCACGAGTTGCCAGAGTGCATCGAGACCAAGACAACCTGGCATCACCGGGTCACTGACAAAGTGGCACTTGAAAAACCAAAGGTCAGGGTTGATATCCATTTCGGCGACAATTTTGCCTTTACCCCTAACACCTCCGTCTTCTGTAATCTCTGTGATGCGGTCGATCATCAACATTTCTTCAATCGGAAGATGTGCCCTGCCCGGTCCGAACAGATCACCCATGCCACAGGCAATCAGTTCTTCCTTGGTAAAGCTATGCTGGTTAACCAGCGATCTATCAAGCGGTTTAGCTGCGGTTTTAGATTCTTGCATAAAAGGCTAATATTCTAATTTGAGAGTCGACCTAGTTTAATGTCGACTCAGGAAGCGGAATTATATCACCCAACAACCAAAAGGGAACAAACTGACCTGTCCACTTCGGATGTTGACTTTGATTCACCCCGAGGTGTAATGAGTACGTTATACGCGTGATTAACTTTTAATGGCGTCCGAACCAAAAGTGATCAGGTTCTAGGTTCGAATGCGACGCATCAGGAATTGAATAATGATAGAAATTGATAAGCTTGCAGTGGTGCATAAAGACGCTGTCATCGGCGACCACTGCAAAATAGGGCCTTTCTGTACGATCGCTGCGAACACAAAGATCGGCGCTAACACTACACTAAGGTCACACGTCGTTGTTGAACCTCACACGACGATTGGCGAACACTGTGATGTTTTCCCATTCGTGACACTGGGGATGCAATCGCAGGACCAGAAATACATTCCAGACACGATTACTTATACCGTCATCGGGAGTCGAAGTGTCATACGTGAATTCGCCAGCGTACACAGTGGTACGGAAGAATTTTCCACAACGTCAGTGGGCGACGACTGCGCGTTACTCGCGCATTCGCACATCGGTCACAATTGTACGCTTGGAAACAATGTGACCATCAGTCATGGCGCGGTGCTTGCGGGTCACGTTATTGTCGGTGACCATGCGAACATCGGTGGACTATCCGCCATCCACCAGTTTTGTCATGTAGGAAAAGCAGCCATGATCGCAGGCATGGCAAGAGCTATTCAGGATGTGTTGCCCTTTACTATCGCTGAAGGATTCCCGGCAAGAATGAGAGTCATCAATAAAGTCGGAATGGAACGCGCAGGCTATTCGAACGATGAAATTTCTGACGTTCGCAAGGCGTTCCGCATTCTGTTTATGAGAGAGAAACGCCTCGAAGAGGCCGTAAACGAGGTCAGGGAGACCTTCCCTGAATCGCCAAACATTCAATTGATGATCGATGGTATTACCTCGTCTCAACGCGGGCTTGCCCGACCCGAATCTGCCACTTTCGAAATTAATGTCGCGGATGACTAAACAGTTCAAATAGCCGCTCTGGTACCTGAAATCAGATCCGGTATAGTACGGCATTGTCATTTTCTCCAGGTTTTAATTCATGTTCAAAGCTGTTCTATGGGATTTTGGGGGTGTCATTACCTCTAGCCCTTTCGAAGCTTTCAATCAATTTGAAGCGGATAACAACCTTCCCTCGGATATCATCCGTTCCATTAACGCTACTAACCCCGACAACAATGCGTGGGCACAGCTTGAAAGCAGCACCATTAGTGTCGATGAGTTTGACGAGTTGTTCGCGTCAGAAGCACTGGAAAA
>JABGVY010000453.1 GCA_018645845.1 Gammaproteobacteria bacterium
AGTCAACGACCTGGCCCAGGGAAGCGAATTTGATTTCAGCCAGATTTCGACGAACGACATCGAACGTATCGAAATTGTGCGCGGGCCACAGAGTGCACTGTGGGGAAGTGACGCGATGGCAGGTGTCATTCATATCATCACAATGCCAAACACCGATCACGGCTCATTCGATGCCAGCATCGAATCGGGTTCATTTTCTACCCAAAGAGCAACGTTCTCGGCAAACCATGGATCTTCTCGCCACCAGGCAAAGTTTTCTGTTGATTACCTGGATTCCGATGGTACGAATATCGCACGAAGCGGTAGTGAGGATGACGGGCTTGAAAACCTGACCCTCGGCCTGGTAGGACGTTACGCTGCCTCTGACAATCTTAGTCTGGCTTACACCATTCGCCATACCGATAAGACCAGTGAATTCGATGCCATTGATTTCTTCACGACAGGTTTACCCGTAGATGCGGATTATGAAACAGTCTCAAAGTACTTCTATTCAGGCATTTCAATTACCCATGTCATTAACAATACCTTTGATCATTCACTGAAGGTTTCACGGACTGATACCGACAACGAAACCTCAGCAAGCAATCCTGACAAAGACATTACTCGCGGTGTACGTGACGCTTTCAAGTATCAGTTTAATTATCTGGTCGGAACCAATCGCCTATCACTGCGGATTGAACACAAGACCGAAGAATACGAACAGCGTGGTACCGCATCTCTTTTTGGCGACCCGAACCAGAACCTGGATGCAAAGACCGACAGTTTCGCGTCTGAGTATCGCTATGTTGGCGATAGGTTTAACTTCTCTTTGAGTGGTCGACACGACAACAATTCCGAATTTGACGACTCGGACTCCTGGAGGATGACCGGCAATTTCAAACTGCCCCAGGCTACCCTCTTCGCATCCGTCGGTGAAAGCATCAAAAACCCAACGTTCACGGAACGCTTTGGGTTCTTCACCAATTTTATCGGCAACCCAGACCTGGAGCCCGAAGAATCACTGCACTGGGAAATAGGAGCCCGTACTTCGCTGCTAAATGACAAACTGGATCTTGCACTGACCTACTTTGATGCCAACCTGGAAAACGAGATCAACGGTTTCGTTTTTGATTTCGAGACAGGAGGCTACACCTCTGGAAATATCGATGGCGAGTCTGAACGAAAAGGCGTGGAACTGGAGTTACGCTATGCGCAGTCTGAACAGTTCGACCTCAAGGCAACTTATACCTACCTTGACGCCACCCAGCAGGACTTTAACGGCAGTGACGTCACCGAGGTTCGAAGACCGGAACATACCGGCTCCCTGACCATGAACTACCGATGGCATCAGGCCGGACTCAACTTCGCGGTAAGCTACACGGGTGCCCAGGAAGACAACTTCTTTCCTCCCTTCCCACCCTATCAGGAACGCGTCGAACTGAATGCCTTTACCCTGGCCAGCCTGTCAGGTTATTACAACCTCAATGACCTGGTCACAGTCACGGCCAGGCTCGAGAACATTACCGATGAAGACTACGAACAGGTTTACGGCTTCAGATCTCCAGGAATCGGCGGGTATCTGGGCTTTAGGCTGAAGTGGTAGGTGCCGGTGACTATTCTAAGGTGCCATGGTCTTTGGTATCGGGGGATTAAATGAGCGCCAACGAACGTCAGGATATGCCAACTAAGAGGATCATCACGCTGCGCCCGAACACAGCAATACCGTCATCGAGTGCGGCCGCCCTGACTCGATCGGCAGCCATTTAGTAGCCCTTATTTGTCAGTACTTATGAATTGCGCAGGGTTGCCAGCAGATCTTCCCCACCCACAGTACCGGACTCTACTTCTCGAACCGCGAAGGCCGGCGAAACACATTCTGGCTGCTCTCCTGGCTCAGATGGCGGGGTGAAGTAACCCATCGCATACTGCCCCATGGTGTAGCCCAACATATCCTGCATTTCAGCTGAGAATTCCCGTGCGATTTCCGGCGGACAGGATAGATACTGATTCTCTTCCTGCCTCAGCCAGCCAAGCGTATAGGTGAGATTCACGCCGACACGGTCGGCTGTCGATCGGTTCTCACCACCGCCATGAAATACGCCACCCGTATACAGCAGTACCGACCCGGCAGACATGACAGCCTGACAAATTTCCTCAGGTTTAGCCTTACGATCATCGGGCCACTCAAGGCTGCCAGGAACGACCTGGGTCGCACCGTTTTCCTCGGTAAAATCCGTCATCGCCCAAATCGTATTGAACTGCGGCTCTAGATTCTGCAGACGCTTACCCCAGGCCCAACGATCCCGATGAATCTCCTGCTTACCCTGTCCCGGTTTTAGCCTGATGATCTGCGTTAAATGGAGCTGGACCCGCTCACAGAAGGGGGCGAGAAATGTTTCTGCACACTTGACGATTTTCTGGTTCATCACCATGTCCCTGGCTTTCGCCGAGCGTGC
>JABGVY010000260.1 GCA_018645845.1 Gammaproteobacteria bacterium
GCAACACTGCAACGGCAGCCATACGAGAGCCATGACTTTTTTCACGTACGCTACTCAGCGGACTGACGATCAAGTAAAAAAATGATTTGAATTTTGGGGGCTCAGCCTTCTACGCTAGCACGGTAAATGTCGAATTTTTCTTTTAGCTCTTTGGCGCGGTCTGCCTCATCCTGTAGCAGATTGTTCACCTCGTAACGATCGCTTGAAAGATTAAAGAGATATTGCGGCAGGCCTTTGGGATCGAGAATCATTTTCCAGGGCCCTTGTCGGACAGCGTATTCCATCCCATCCGGTGTCGGGATAGACCAGTATAAAATACTGCTTCGTTCCAGGGACGTAGTTTCATCCTCATCAAGCAAACCCGCGATAGATTGCCCATCTATCGCCCTACCCTCCGGCAGCACCAGCTCAAGGTAATCAGCAATTGTTGGGAGAATATCGAGCGCGGTTACCGGTGTGTCTACCGACACGCCACTTGCTAACCTGTCGGGCCAACGAAAGATGCCCGGAACCCGAAGACCACCTTCAAACAGGTATCGCTTCCGGCCTCTGAAGCCTCCCGTCTCGCCCGCCATGTTGAGTTCCCAGGCTTCCTGCGGGTCACTGGTCACCGGCCCATTATCGCTACTAAATATAACCAGGGTGTCATCCAGCCTCCCGGACTGGCGCAGCAATTCCAGCACTCGACCCATCTGGGCATCCATGTAGGAAATGTTTGCATAGTACTCACCTTTGCCCCGGCTGGGCCTGTCCGCCCAGTCCATGTAATAACGCAAGGGTTCTCCCCTCGATTCGGCAGTTAGAAACTGGTCGTATTGATCGAGGTATTTTTCGGGCGAAGCAACCGGTGTGTGCACTTCACTGTAGGTGAGTAGTAAAAAAAATGGCTCATCATGAACGCTGGACAACCAGTCGATAGCTTCGTCGGTGATCAGTTCTGCTGAGAACTTGTTCGTCTGGCCGACAGGCTCGTTATTTCGATACATATTGTCTGGATACAACTTCCCGCTCTTCGCTTTTGCAGCTTTTTCATTCTTGACCCAGGCAGCGAGGCCGTACTGATAGTCAAACCCGAAATCTCGAGGCTGTGGCATATCTTCCAAATGCAGTCCGCCGTTCAGGTGCCATTTACCGATTACCGCAGTTCGGTAACCCAGGGGTTCGACCAGTTGTGCGATAGTAAACTCATCTCGCGCAAGGGCAACATCAGAATTATCCGGTATCCACGATTTCACGCCCGTTCGATACGGAGTCCTTCCTGTTAGCAGCCCTGCGCGTGACGGAGAACACAAAGCTGAGGGTGCGTAGAACTGCGTAAACCTAACTCCCTCCTTTGCCAACCTATCGATATTTGGTGTTTCCACGATTGGATGCCCATAAACGGCGGTGTCGCCATAACCGAGGTCGTCCACGTAGATAATCAGTATATTGGGGCTAGCAGAGAAAGCTGATGCGGCAAATAAAATATGAAGTACAGCGAAGGTAAATCGAGTGATCAATTAACTGCCCCTAGAATTTAAGTATTTCCACCTTTAGTTCCTGCAAATCCAGAACTCCGATCGCATTGAACCCAGCCATATGACCGGCACACTCGCCCGGGTTAAAGGTGAGTTGATCACCGTGATACTCAATCGTCTGACGGTGAGTATGACCGTGCAGGATGACGTCGTAGTCACCGGGGTTCACCATGGAAAGCTCGAGCGGATCGTGAACCACCACCATTTTCTTTTCCAACCAGAGCAATGTCAGTGGCGGCTCGATAAACTCAAAGCCAAACTGGTTAACCGCGCTCGTCAGAGAGTCCCGCTCACCAATATCATTGTTGCCAAATACTCCCCATAGAGGCGCATTGAGCCCAGCAAAGACTTCCAGGGTTTTCGCCTGCGTGATGTCGCCCGTGTGAATAACACGGTCAACTCCTGCTTCATTAAGTAACTCTACAATTCTATTACAGTTCTTAAGATTATTATGGGTATCACTCACCACACCGACTTTCATCAAGCCATTGTTCCTCTACTAAGCTACCGTAAAAAAAGAGCCGGGCATTGCCCGGCTCAATTGTACGCGTCTGAGGTTATTTCTCAGGCGACTTTTTCCAATATGTGAATACCACAGGCACTGCCCAAACCAATCACATGAGTCATTCCAAATCGGGCGCCTTCTACCTGGCGCTTATCCGCTTCACCACGAAGGTGCGTGCTGACCTCGTAGATGTTCGCAATCCCCGTGGCTCCCAGCGGGTGACCCTTGGATAGCAAACCACCGGATACATTCACAGGAATCCTACCGCCAAGCGCGACTTCGCCATCATCGATCATTCGGCCTGCTTCGCCATCTTTACAAAGCCCCAAATTCTCATAATGAAGAATTTCAGCTGTCGCAAAGCAGTCATGCAGTTCAACGAGACCAATATCCTCTGGACCAATACCTGCCATTTCATAGGCTTGCGCTGCAGCACGTCGAGTCACTGCATTGACATCGGGCATCACCAGGTCTCGATCTGAGTAAGGGTCACTGGTCAAAACAGATGCCTTAACCCTGACGGCACGAGCCATCCCTAGCTCTCTTGCCTTCTTTTCAGAAACCAGCACCGCCGCTGCAGCACCATCTACGTTAACCGAACACATCAATTTAGTGTTTGGATACGAAATCATTTCTGCATTCATGACGGTTTCAAGCGGCGTTTCAATCTGGTACATCGCCTTCGGGTTGAGGGTTGAATGGTGATGATTCTTCACCGACACTTTGGCGAATTGCTCAAAAGTGGTGCCATAGTTGCGTGAATGTTCCATACCGGCCTCGGCGAATACAGCAGGCATGGTGCCCGAACCCAACAAACCCTCTTTGGGAATACCTGCGGCGCCGCCACCTCCACCGAGTAACCCTTTGCCCATTTGCTCAACCCCAACGGCCAGCACAACATCATTAACGCCCGCTTTAACAGACATCCAGGCCTCTCTGAAAGCTGTTGCGCCAGTGGCGCAGGCATTTGCACAGTTCACGACACCGATACCCGTCTGGCCGATTTCCTGGAGAACCCGTTGTCCTACCATCGCGCTTGCCTGTCCCAGATTACCGCAATACAGAGCCTGCATGTCCTGGATGGTTAATCCTGCGTCGTCCAGAGCCATTAATGCAGCCGTCGCACCCAACTGCGGCACTGTCTTATCGGGAAACCGACCGAACTTGATCATGTCGATACCCATTACATATACATCACTCATAAGTCTCTCCTCGATTAATTGCTGCGCTCAAGCTGCTGGTTGAAAAAAATAGCTAATATAACTGTTCCCGTCTTTGTCTTTTCGCCCAAGGGCGTCATCGAACACGACATCAACTGGCATGTCGAACTGAATCTTAGCTGGATCCGGTTCAACATTGATCAAATTGCCCTTAACGGTACCGCCACCATCAAGATCAACAATCGCGGATATGTAAGGAACTTCAATGCCTGGAAAGCTTCGATGAACAATACTGTAGACATACAGTTTGCCTTTATTGGACAGCCGGGTCGGTTTTAACTGATCACGGGCACCGCAACTTGAGCAGTTGTTCCTTTCGCCAAGGAAAATTGCTCCACATTCACATTTTTGACCTTCCAGGTACGGGTCATTTGTACCGGCACCTTTCAGCCAGGATACAACTGGTAGCGGCCCCTCGTCCTTCGCTTGTTCAGACATTCTTTACCTCAATGATAAATTGCAAAGGGATCAAGGGTAAACCTGAAGGCGCCTCTGTTTCAAGGAATTAGCCCAATCGACCCCCTAATTTATAGGAGATGGAGGGAATTAAAGCCTTCTGCCCCCTCTAATCCCCTCGGTAATCTTTAAAATTAGCCATAGACACGGGTCATGGCCTTTTGGGCGCGTTCTCTAAGTGTATCCATCTTGGCAGCCATGACTGGCAGTACCATCTGTTCGACGCCCAGCGCTTCAAACCTGCGCATATCGTCAAGCGATCTGACGCTAGCATGAGGGCTGACATAAAGCTTGATTTCCGACATTGATCGACCATTTTTCTCCAATTGGCCATTCAAATACTCCAGCCGCTCTTCAAACGAATCCGGCGTAAGGTTGAATCCATACCAACCCTGCCCAACTTCGGCTACTCGCCGCAATGCAGGATCACTCTCGCCTCCAAAAATAATAGGCGGATGGGGTTGCTGGACAGGCTTCGGGTTCTGGTACGAGGCTTGAACAGAATAGTATTTGCCATCAAAACTGGAGACTTCGTCACACCAGAGTGTCTTCATCACAGCAAGGCACTCGAGCGTTCGGCCAGCCCGATCTTCCCAAGGCACACCCAGGGCATCAAATTCCTCCCTAAGCCAACCAATACCAACGCCAAGTTCAAATCGCCCTTCGGACAAATAGTCCAGGTCCGCGCAGACCTTCGCCGTGTAAACAGGGTTTCTCTGCGGAACGAGACAGATTCCGGTGGCAAGCTTTATCTTGGAGGTGTGTGCTGCTACAAAAGTCAGTGCACTGAACGGATCAAGCAAGCTCCGAGGCTCGCCCGCGATTCTGCCATCTTCCGTATACGGGTAGCGTGATTCATATTCAGGGAAGAACATCACATGTTCTGGTACCCAGAAACCATAAAAACCAACCTCTTCGACATGCTGGGCAGCCTCAATAATGTACGATGGGCTTGTGTATTCGTTAAACGCCATCTGGCATCCGATTTTCATGCTCACTCCTTTTTATTAATAGGCAAATTGTTCACAGACGCACCTTGTCACGCCTATATCGCAATACTAAGTTTTCCATCTTCTAGCCACTATACCGCAGTGACACGGTGGTTGTAGACCTACCTGACATCTCCGTAAATGCTAAGCTCGCACCCATGGCCGATTGCGAACATAGTTGGATGTGCCACGGCGAAATACTCGCCCTGGATACTATTCTGGATAACTGGTTGGGTCCCACCCTCGCGCTGTTACATTGTGCGGCATGTGGTAACCCCGCACTCCTTCACCTGGTTAGCTGGCGCGGAAACGGTCTGGCAGAGCGAATTTACGCCATCAGGCTTGTCGATCCCATGGCAAGGAATACCTACCTTACCAATATCAACCGAGACTACTGTGACCTGACCCGAAAAGCCTCAGAAACCGAAGCACTCATTAGCGCTTGTAGCCAGAGCGCCAGGCTGGTTCTGATCACCGGCCCTGAAATGATAGTTGAAGCGTTTTCCAGGAACTTATTTAACCCTCCGGTCATGGATTGGCAGGATGTTAAAACAGAGACCTATGAGAGCTGGTTGGAATTTCTGCCGACATGAGCACTCGTGTGGTTAACTATTGATACGTGCTTGACTGCATCGCAAACGTGATGGTCATTATTGACTAAATCAATAAGACCGGCTCAGAGAACAGCTTTGATGGAACCTGGCGGTACGTTCAGATTTAAATCTTTCAATCTTCTTTCAACGTCCTCTGTTTCCTAAGCCGCATTCACATATAAGGCTTGATTCTTCTTCTGCAACCATGGAAGTACGGCTCAAACATCAACCGCAGCGTGTGCCACGACTCTTTTTTCAAATATCGGCTGCCATCCGGGCTTATGTCGCGCTTAGGGACATCAAAAGCTAACCAAAACGCTGATCCTTGATTCATTCACAGGCTGGTGTGCAGGCTTTCCTGACAAAACCCCATTTTCACCCCCTATTGCGACTATTTTCGACTTTCCCCTACTTTTATCTGTGCCCGTGGCGGAAATCTGTCAGTAAGCATCGAATACTTCCCGACAGCGAATAAAAAGCTCATAAAACATTGAAATAATTACAATTATTAATAACGCGAGAATTGCTACCAGGTGTATCTATTTATCGATCTGGAACAAATAAGTCATTAAACACGTTAATAAACCTAAAGAAATCCGAAGTGGTGCCGTTAACTTACGTAGCGCGAGTGATCACGCTCGCGGACAACGGAGACAGGTTAGATCCTCACCCTTCGCTAGCAACAATCAGCTTAGTTTTGTCTAGGCAGGGTGAGCAATAATTCAACTGTAGAGTGTTTCTTATGCGATGGTTCATCTTATCCCTTTTAGTTCTGACGACCTCAGTTACCGGTTTTTCTGCCACAGACCCAACTTCCGTGGTCGGCAGGTTAATCTCGAACGACCCGCCTGACATCGAATCAGGCGCACACAATCAAATTGCCCGCGTTCCGAAATGCGGGCAACCAAGTATCGTTTACAAGCATGGTCTTCCAGCCCACATGGACCGAATGATGGTGAGTACTCAAGACAATCCCAAATATCACGGGCGCAAAACCTGCATCGTCAAGACTTTTTAGAAAGTTGGTCTGTCACGGCTGCCAACCAGCGAACATCTCACGCGGCTTGCCGTTTTCACATGGTTTGGAGGTACTTTCTTACTAGGGACAGTTACTAGTAAACGTTTACTAGGACACGTTTACTAGGAGACGGTTTCAATCAGTTACATTACTTAACATTGGTTTCAATCCCTGGTTACAAGCCATCACTACAGTTGCTCCCTATTAACTCGATTGTAAAGTGATTCTTATGCGATGGTTCATCTTATCCCTTGTCGTTCTGACAATCTCAGTTGTAGGTTTCTCTATCACTGACCCAATTACTGCGGTCGGTAGATTAGTCTCGAACGACTCACTTGCTATCGAATCAGCCGCACATAATCAAATAGCACGCGTTTCGAAATGTGAGCAACCAAGCGTCGTTTACAAGCATCGTCTGCCAGCCCACATGGATCGAATGATGGTGAATACTCCAGACAATGCCAAATATCACGGGCGCAAAACCTGCATCGTCAAAACTTTTTAGAAAGTTAATTTGTAAAGGGTGCCAATCAGAAAAAATCCCGCGCGGCACGCCGCTTTCTAAGCATCTGCCACTCATATCATACGACCTTAGTCGCAGGGATTGAGCTTAGGAGGATATTCACGAAACGTTATCAACACTCAAGATCTTTCGCCTTCTTTTTGAAAGTGCGAAACTGGGCACAGTCGTAACACCCGGGGAAACCATGAAATCTCAGTCAATCTCAGCCGTTATTATGGGATTATTCACCTCGGGTTGCTCTTCCTTGGTTTCAAGAATGTTTCCTCTTGACGACTTGCCACCGCCTTCAGGACCCAACGCCGTAGGCACACAGTTTTTTGAGTGGGTCGACGCGTCACGCGAGGAACTGTTTACCGAAGACCCGAATGACCGTCGCCGGCTGGCTGGTCAGGTTTGGTATCCAGCCGCTGCATCGAGAAGCGAGGCTCGCCAACCGTACCTCGATTTTCCTGAACGGCGTCTCGACATGATCGCTTATCAGTCGGGGCTACCCCGTTTCATGATCACGCATATGCAGCGGGTCCAAACCAACGCTGTTCTGAATGCACCGCTTCTTGCGCAGGACCAGAAGACGCCAGTAGTTCTATTTTCCCACGGCTTAAGCGGTATGAAGAATCAGAACACCATACAGGCAGAAATGCTGGCCAGCCATGGCATCACGGTCATCAGTGTAGACCACGCCTATGATGCTTACCTGACGATTTTCGCCGACGGGTCCGAGGCAGATTATCGGTCATCTGATACAGAAAACCGTACCGGGGAGGCATTTCTCGCCTTTCGGTCACCCCAATTAAACACTCGAGTTGCCGATCTTGTCTTTGTACTGAACGAAATAGAGCGGCGAAGTGATGAGAACGATGGCATTTGGGCCAACCTGCAGACTGACTCTGTCGGCGTGTTTGGACATTCCTTCGGTGGCACTACGGCACTTATGTTACTAGCAAAAGAGGAGCGAGTGACTAAAGCCTTAGCCCTGGATGGCTGGATGGTACCCGTGCCGCGCGAAGTTATTACCGCTGGAACAGAGAAACCATTTTATTATCTTGGGCAGGCCGCATGGGATGACCCCATCAATTACAAAAAACTCGACAAGTTTTTGGAAGCCTCTCCCCTGGCCCGAAAACAATTAGTGCCTGGCACCAAGCACTTTGACTACTCGGATGCACCGCAGTTTTCCAACCTGACCAAGCGATTCGGACTGTCTGGGGAGGTCTCACGCCTGGAACTCAAAAAACTTATTAACAAAGCGGTTCTTAACTTCTTCGGGTGACGCTAAAGCCTGGCTTAGGCTTGGCCAGGAGACGAAAAAACATTGCAAATCGCGGTGAAAGTCGAACTTTAAACCTCTAGCCAGTTGCCGAAACACCCGAGCCGTCCCGGCCCAAATTTTCCAACTTATCAAGTGGCAGACTTACCACAAAACTCGCCCCCTTGGGCTCGTTCGCTTTAACCTCAATCGTACCATCGGCATAATCTATCAAACCTTTAACACGAGACAACCCTAACCCCATACTCTCGTGGAGGTCTCGGGAAGAATAGAAAGGTTCAAAAATGTGATCCCGTGTTTCTTCATCTATACCCTCGCCAAGGTCTGAAACTTCAATTATTAATTCCTGTTGTGTCAATGAGCTTCTCAACAGAACAGGGGTTGGATCAGCGATCACTGCCTGCAGTGCATTAATGACCATAGGCACGAGGATATCCAAAATCAATGTGGAGGGAACTTCAAGCAACGCACTATCGTCATCGGACTCAAATATTATCGAGTTGTTTTCGTTCGTAGTCGAAGAGCCTAATAGTCTTTGAATATTTTCAAAAACCGACCTAAGGCTACCGCGTTCGGTTTCAAGCTTAAAACCATAGCCAGCGTATCCTTGCAAGGCTTCGACGATTTTCACACACTCATCCAGAGAATCTTTAACATCAACAACCCAACTCGGCTCATAACCAAGCTCAGTTGAAAGGTAATCGACATTACCCTTAACAACAGTCAATCGGTTGTTAAGGTTATGAGAGAGTCCCGCGGAAAGTTTCATAACGGTTTGCTGCTTTTCGGAATTAACGAGAATTTGAATTTGTTCCTCTATAACTTTTTTAGCTTCTATCGCTTCAATTCGTTGTTCATACAGGTCAATAAATGTATTCGCCTTAGCCCGGAGTTGTTTTGTATTGAATGGTTTGAACAGGAAGTCGACCGCGCCGCATTCGTATCCCTCATCAATAAGGTCGGTTGCATAAACGTCAGCTGTTAAGAAAAGTATGGGGGTGTGCGTATTTTTTCCTGTTTGCCTGATTTTCTTTGCGGCCTCAATACCATTGATCTTAGGCATGTGTACATCAAGAACAATAAACGCAAATTCGATCTTTGAACATAGGTCAATAGCTTCCATAGCACTCAAACATTGGTGCAGTTCAATATTAAGGACCTTAAAAGTGAGCTTCAGGACCAAAAGATTTTCGGGGGTGTCATCAACTATTAATATAGGTACTTCATTCATGTCTGATCAACAATTATTGGCCAATTAAACAGGGATCTTTTTAGTTACTTTTAGATGCCTCCTGACTACTCGTCCTATATTCTGACCCTCAACCCTATTACAATTGATTAGCAGGGGCTATGTATTTCTGGTGTTTTTTTGAGGCTTGAAATTGCAGCATGCTGGTTAATCGTACATAACTTGATCTAGCTCTTCTTGATCGATTGGTTTGCTGATAAACGCGTCCGCGCCAAGGCTTAAGGCTCTTTCTCTATTTTCATCGTCGACGAAAGCCGTGACTACTACAATTCTGGGTTGGGTGATTTTTTCATTTTCTCTGATGCACTTTATCGCCTCATAGCCGTCCATCACTGGCATCTGCAGATCCATTAAGACTAAATCATAACCCTCACGACTAACTTGATCGACGGCTTCCTGACCATTAGTGGCAATACTCGAGGAAAAGCCCTTCGATTCCAGAATATACTTTAGGAGGGTGACATTTATATTATTGTCGTCAACGATCAAAACCTTAAGGGGCTTTTCTATGCCATCATTTGCAGCAGCCTTTTCCTTGATCAATTCAGGCCGTTCGAATGGAATCTCTAACGTAAAGGTAGAACCTATTCCAAACTCACTAGCTACTGTAAGCGACCCACCCATCGCTTCGCTTACACGTTTAGAAATACTTAGCCCTAGCCCTGTTCCTTGGAACCCTCTTGATAGTGAGGAATCAACTTGTTCGAAGGCATCGAAGATTATCTTGCAATCCTCTTCCTTGATTCCAATGCCCTCATCTTCGATCGCTATACTAAGTCTTTCTGCGTCCCCTGAAGATTTCAACGCGCATCTTAGAGTTATCGACCCATCTTCAGAGAATTTCAATGCGTTGCCAAGAAGGTTAAGTAATATTTGCTTCAAGCAAACAGGATCTGTAACAAGCTTATTAGGTACTGATTCGGGGATGTCGAGATGAACATGGGCTTTGGATTGACTATTCGCGGAGCAGGCAACCGAGACACATTCAGCGATATGTTCGCGGAGGTACACCACAGCTAATTTTTGTACAACCTCACCGTGCTCAATTTTAGAGAAATCCAGTATATCGGTAATCATCTCCAGAAGATGGTGCCCTGAACTGCTAATCGCTTGCACAAGCTCGATTTGGTCTGCGTCGAGATTCTGCTCAAGCAGCAGGTCCGATATTCCGATTACGGCGTTCAATGGCGTTCTTATTTCATGACTCATATTTGCCAAAAACACGCCTTTAGCAGTATTGGCTTGCTCCGCAGCTTCCTTCGCTCCGACTAGTACTAACGCTTGAGACTCTAATTGTTCGGTTCTCAGCTTTAGTGTCTGAGTACGTTCAAAGACAGTCTTTTCAAGATTTCTCAATAAACTCAAAAGATGCTCGGTAAGACCCCTGACCTCGACTGGTATCGCTCGATCGTGTAGCACTTGGCTTGAATCAATACCTTCGGTAGATTCGATAGTCGCAAGAGCTATTATAGGTGTCGAAATAAGCCTCAGCGTTCGATTTAAAATCAACAATGACATCAAAATAAAGAGGATGCTGCTGCTGACAACGAATATGCTATTACTTGTTTCGGCCCGCTTAAAATCCGCCCCTTTTTGAATTCCCTGGAGCTCTAACGTTTTGGCAGAGTTTCCATAAGCGCCAATAAGAACCTCGATGCGTTCTTCGTAAGCAAGCATCGATTCTGATTCTGTATTTTTAACATCACCACTTACCTTGCCAACTAGTAGGCGCCTTAATTCACCGAGCTCATCTGTAAGTAAATGCATCTCGGCATCATCATACTGGTCTAGATAACGGGATCGGAAGGTCGCTAGTGACTCTTCAAGAGCCCCTATCTGCTCGCGCACGGGGCCTGCCAAATAGGTAACGTCACTACCAAAAACAAGATCTGAAATTGTGATCAGAACGTCCAACTGGATTTTAAGCGCTGCGAAGGAAGTTTCAGCTGCGGCAAATTGTGTAACAATTAATTGCTTCTCGCCAAGCCGGTCGTCCGTGAACTTGACTACTAACGAAAGCCCAATACCTCCAAAAAACGCCGACAGCAACACGGCTATAAGGTAGCTCCGTATTGAGTTCATATTTTCGCCTTAGGTCTGAAGTTGGGTATTATTCTTAAGCGCTATACTAGCTCTATTTATAGGGAGTTCTGAACACCAGGCCATAGATTCTTCGTGACAAACAAGGCTTTGATGGCAGAACTGATGATAACTCTATCGCGTTGATTCAATTCGGACTCCGTATTCAATACGTTCGTCACTTCCATCATGTCTGCGCCTTTCAGCATGGTTGTCAGACGCTGCGTCATACTTTGCGAAATCGCGCCGCTTCTGTTTTTCTGAAACTTAAATTCCATTACAGTCATATCTGCAGCCAAAATCCAAATGATTTCATCTAGCCCAAAGAGTCCCTTTTCCGTTCTGGCGTGAACGAACCCCATGAGAGCCTCTCCCCGGTAAACTACGTAGAGGCTGTGAATGCCGAATTCCTGAAAGTGAGACTCCGGTAAA
>JABGVY010000204.1 GCA_018645845.1 Gammaproteobacteria bacterium
GACCAGAGACGGCAGTGCAATGACCTGCACCATTGCCGAAAATGTCGCTAAGGGTGGCTACACATCTATCTGGTTTGATTCCACCAGCACACCCTGGCAGACCGATGAAGAATGCGCGCGGGACGCCTATAACCATTTCCAGGTTGAAATTCGGTGCAGCGTAAGCGGCTGGACACCAGAAAGTGAAGACTCAGGCGGCTGGTACCGGTTCACCGAAAGCGGCAAGACGGTCGTCAACTGGTTAACATAAACAGCCCTGAGCGGGCCTAAATAAACAGCCCTGAGCCGGCGGAAATAAACAGCCCTGAGCGGGTCTAAACAAACAGCCCTGAGCCGGCGGAAATAAACAGCCCTGAGCGGGTCTAAACAAACAGCCCTGAGCGGACTGAAATTAGCGCAGTCGCGAGTTGAAATTTATGAGCAAAGCTTTTTATCTGGCAATTGCGATCATTGCTTTCACCATCCCCATCGTTGTCATGGCACCCGCCAGCATCGTGACCGGGCTATTTGGGGACGCCGTTCAGCGAAACATCCCAGGTCTGAAGATCGGAGCAACCCGGGGGCGAATCTGGCAAGGTTCCACTCAGCTACAGTACCAACGGTTCCCAGCTTTCACTTTGTCCTGGAAGTTGGCAGCCCTGCCACTGCTCACCGGAAAAGTAAGTACATTGATTGAACTGAACGGCGGCGGTCTTCAACTGGAAATGGGCGCTCTGGGTTCGACTTCCGGTGGCTCGCTGGACAATATTAATGGCACCATCGAAAGCCGATTTATCAACGCCATTAGCGTTGGCTATGGCCTTGAGTTGACCGGCGTCTTTGAGCTTTCAGGCATCAACACGTCGTACGATCAACGTTGGCTTACTTCGCTAAAAGGTGTAACAAACTGGTCGGGTGGCATCGTACATATTGAAACTCCGGCACAATTTTATAGCGTCAAGTTACCGGCACTAACGGGGCAGCTTTCGATGAAAGACTCCAACGCAGTGTTAGATGTCGCTGCCGGGACCTCCTCATTATTAACACTCGCGCTAAAACCAGACGGGTGGTCGCAAACATCCGTCTCGTACATGCTAGCAGATATGGCTGGTTTACCTGTCCCAAAGGAGTACCAGGATACAACCGGCCCTGCCTTCTTGCTGGAGGAGAAGGTGTTCTAGTAATGCCTTACGGAGATTTTATTACTCTTCAGTCGCTGAGTTCTATGGTATTTTACGCTTGACGAATCCTGCAGGTCGCGCGCGTGGATAATGTACTACAGCTATTTAATGAACACAGCAGGAAGATTGCTACCGCAACCAGCGTCCTGCTGATCGTCTTGATGAGTCTAACGATTGCGAATACAGCGCTGTTCTTCATGGAAACCGTGAACTCCCCGGATATTATCCCGGATTCAGCACCAGCAGGCACCAGCGTGATCACCCAACCAAGCTTTAAGGTTTCCAGTCTCGAACTGTTCGGCAGGCTTGAGAGCGTGGATATCGTACCCCAGACAATTGACGCGCCGGAAACAAAGCTGAACCTGGAACTGCAGGGTATTTTCATAACTGAAGATGCAAAATTCTCCACTGCTATCGTGGCAAAAAAAGGCAAGATTGGTGAACTTTTTGCAATAGGTGACAAGTTACCGGGAAACGCTATCCTGGCTGCCGTGTTCGAAGATCACGTATTAATCCGGCGAGGCACCAAAATGGAGAAACTGCTCTACTCCGATAGCAAATTTCAATTCGTCAGTGACGAGGCTCCCGAGAATAAATCATCCCGGTCTGGAAGAGCGATATATGGCACTACGCAATCCCGGCCGGGAAATGCCGGAAGCAACGTTCGCAACAAAAATAAGCCAAACAACCAAACTATCGATAACAACACTCTCACCCAGTATCAGGAAAAATTTCGCAACGACCCTCATGGTACCTTGAGTGAGGCTGGCATCACCCCCGTTTCAATCGACGAGGCAAACGGATACCAAGTCGGCACAGACGCACCGGCTGCAATCAAGCAGGCAGGCCTGCAACCAGGTGATATGATACTTTCAATCAATGGCCGTCCGGTTGGCGTAGCCTCAAGCGATACCGCGCTAATGGCTCAGGTTATGGCATCATCCCGGGTTCGCGTTGAAGTCAAGCGGGGGCCGCGGCGTTTTTTCCTGACTGTACCCGTACCTAAATACGGGCGGCAGTAAACCTTTCGGTCGCGTATCATTCAACCCATATTGAGCCAAGAATTTCATGACTGTAAGTAATTCTCGAATAAGCATCTCCCTTGCCATCTTGGTTAGCTGCTTACTCCTGCCCGTCGCATTACCTGCCCAAAAAGCCTCCGCGCAGGCAAAGGCCATAGAAGAAACCTGGAAGGTAAGTTTAAAAAATGCCGATATCCGCGAATTCGTGTCCCAGGTTTCAGTGATCACAGGCAAAAGCTTTGTGGTAGACCCCAGGGTTAAAGGTAACGTCACCGTTATTTCGAACACCTCAATGGACAAGGACACGATCTATGAGCTGTTTCTATCGGTTCTTCGGGTTCACGGCTACGCCGCTGTTCCTACCGGGAACATCACCAAGATCGTTCAACAGGTCCTCGCAAAACAGAGCGGGAATCCAAAGGATTTTTTGCGTCCCGCACAATCAGAGGAATTGGTGACCGCTGTCATCCCGGTCCGTAATTCCGCGTCAGAGGATCTGGTAAAGACCCTCAGGCCGCTCATTCCACAATACGGCCACGTTGCTGGTATCTCGTCCCCTAACGTACTGATTATCAGCGATCACGCGGGAAACATTGCCCGATTAACCGAAATCGTTAACCGAATCGACATCGCCGATAGCCAAACCGTTGAGATCATCGGCCTGAAAGAGGCCTGGGTCGAAGATATGGTTGGACTCCTCGAAGAACTCGCACCTGAACAGATAGGGAGTGGCGCAAAGGGTCCAAATAAGGTGACTATCGTCGCCAGCGAACGAACAAATTCCATGGTGGTTAAGGGCCAAAAAGTCACCGTAGAGAAGGTGGCGCAGCTCGTGTCACAACTGGATGTTCCCGCAAACCGGTCCGGGACAACCAAGGTTATTCGACTTGCGCATTCCGACGCCTCTGAAATGGCCGAACTTCTGAGGAACACGATCGTTGACGATGAAGATAATAAGTCCAACAAGGTTAAAACCAGCATCCAGCCTGATGAGGCACTCAATGCATTGGTCATTCGTGCAGCCCCCTCGGCCATGCTCGAAATAATGGATATCATCGACAGCCTGGACGTACGCCGACTGCAGGTACTGATAGAAGCTGCTATCGTCGAAGTCACGACGGATTTCTCTCGCCAACTTGGTTCTGAGCTTTTTGTTGCAGACTTGAGCGGCGGGAATACGCCGCTTGGATTAACCGCGCCCTCCGGAACCCTCGCACAGATTCTGAAAAATATGGCCCAAGGTGACTCTGACTTGCCAGATGGCATTGCTCCACCGCTACTCAACGTTGACCCGGGAACTTCACCGTTATTAGCCGGTGGTCGACTCAACTCAGATGGGACAAGTTTCGCTGCCATTATTCGAGCCCTGTCGACGAACGGAGACGTTAATCTATTATCCACTCCCAACATCACAACGATGGACAATGAAGAAGCAAGAATTGTAGTCGGTCAAAACGTGCCGTTTAGAACAGGTTCAACGACAAGTGGTAGTGACGGTGCATCGAACCCATTCACGACAATCCAACGCGAAGACGTCGGGCTGACACTGGAAGTCACTCCTAATATTCATGATGGCAATCTGGTGCAACTCAAAGTTCACCAGGAAGTCTCTGAGGTTGACCCTGCTTCACTTAGCGTTATTGGTGCCGACGGAAGCGCAGACCTGATAACCAACATACGCACGATTGATACAACAATTCTCGTCGACGACCAGGAAGTAATCATCATCGGAGGATTGATCAGGGATAAGGAAACCTTCAATGATTCAAAGGTGCCTTTGCTGGGAAGCATCCCGGGCATCGGTTTTTTGTTTCGGAGTTCTTCCACGACGACTCAAAAA
Source organism: Gammaproteobacteria bacterium (assembly GCA_018645845.1). Classification (GTDB taxonomy): domain Bacteria; phylum Pseudomonadota; class Gammaproteobacteria; order Pseudomonadales; family Azotimanducaceae; genus UBA9659. Next base: position 4,023 of record JABGVY010000204.1, read on the forward strand.
CAGAACCTGTTGGTATTCCTGAGACCTACGGTTCTCGATTCACGTGCAGCCATCACCTCAGCCACCCAGCGAAAATTCAACAGCGTCTACGAAGTTGAAATCGAAGGACGAGACTCCGCAACCGTCATCTCGGACCTGTTCAATGGAAATATCCCGTAAACTTAGCGCTCTTCGCCTTAAGCTCAAAGCCACACAATTCGAGGTGTCGCGACGGGTTCTATTCCTGTGGATAAAGCCGATCTTCCTGGGTGGTAGTCGTGAATCACTCGATCTGAGCGATTCAGACCTCATCTGTTACGTGCTGCCCTTTCGGTCCATCGCAGACCTCCTTGTGACGGACAAGGCCTGCGAGGCAGGCGGCTTACCTTCCGCGGTATCGATAATCCCGGAAATTAACGAAGATCGCGCCGTGTTTTTCCTGGGTCGGCCGGAAGGAACGCTGGGTAGAAAGTCACTGCGCCAACAATCAGCGCGGATGATGCGCCTCTTCGAACACCAGAAGGCTCTTGCTAACCGATCAATCAAGATTGTTCCCGTCTCCCTGTTCTGGGGCCACCAGCCCGACAGAGAAAAGTCTTTGTTCAAGCTTTTACTCTCAGAACACTGGAGTGCAACCAGCGGCCTGAAAAAATTCTTCGCTATGCTATTTCACCCCGGTCACATATTAGTGCAATTCGGAGCCCCGATTGCGCTTGATGAACTCATATCATCCGAGTCTGAACAACCGAGACAGGTAAGGAAGCTCCTGCGATTACTTCGAGTGAATTTCAACAACCAGAGACAGGCAATCATTGGTCCAGACCTCTCTCACCGGCGCACCCTACTCAGCAATATTCTGGCCAGTGACGAAGTTCGCGGCGCCATCGAGCGTGAAGCAAGAACCAACGAGGTAACATTCTTGTCCGTGGAAGAAAAAGCGATGGCCTACGCCCAGGAAATAGCCTCGGACCAGTCATACCGGGTCATAAGATTTTTCTATGTGTTGCTCACCTGGCTCTGGAACAAATTGTACTCGGGAATTGAAGTCAACCACATTGACACCGTCAAACAGATGGCCCAGTCCCACGAGATCGTTTACACCCCCTGCCATCGAAGCCATATTGACTATTTGCTAATGTCATACGTGCTCTATAACAATGGTCTGGCCCCACCTCACATTGCCGCAGGAAAGAACCTCAACCTGCCCTTTGTTGGTCCGCTGCTACGCAGGGCCGGAGCCTTTTTTATGCGGAGAAGTTTCCAGGGTGACGGCCTGTATAGAGAAGTCTTTGATGAGTATTTACACCAGGTTTTTACCCGTGGATTTTCGGTGGAGTACTTCATAGAGGGCGGCAGGAGCCGAACTGGAAGAACACTGCCACCGAGGACGGGGATGCTCCGCATGACGGTTAACAGCTTCCATAAAGACGCCTCCAAACCCATTGTGTTTATGCCAGTGTACTTCGGCTACGAGCGGGTGCTTGAATCATCAACTTATATGGCCGAATTGTCCGGGAAGGATAAGCAATCAGAATCCGTGTTCGATATTTTCGGCATATTCCGTTCCCTGAAGCGCCATTTCGGACAAGTGACCGTTAACTTTGGGGAACCCCTGCGACTTCAGGAGTTCATGGATGAACAGTTACCGGAATGGCAACAGTTAACGGAGATACCCTCAGTTCAATTATCCGAGACCTGCCTGCTCCTGGCCGAGAACCTTGTAACCCGTATCAACGAATCAGTCGCAGTGAAACCAACAAACCTGGTTGCTGTCGCTTTGTTATCAACCGCGAAGCAGAATATTGAGGAACAATATCTGTTGGATCAAATTGAGCTGCTTCTTGCTATCGCCCGAAAATGCGGTCCGTCAGGTTGTTCAATCACCAACGCAACCCCAAAAGAAATACTTGAGCAAGCAATAGACATTAGCGGCTTAAGCAGAACAGAGCACCAGTTCGGGACCATCGTTTCAGCGTCTCCCGAACAGTCAATAACCCTGACTTACAACGCCAACAATGTCATTCATGTATACGCAATGCCATCGCTGGTTGCGAGATTTGTGCGAACCGAAACCAAAACCGACAGAAATGCATTAGCAGAATTTATCAAACCGCTGTACCCGTTCCTGAAGTCAGAGATGTTCCTTTCCTGGGACATTATTGATCTGGAGGGGGTATTAGATTCCGTCATAGAATCATTGTCTGAGCTTGGGCTCATTGCGATCAACGGCGACCAGATTGCAATTCCATCGCCTGAGTCACCTGAATACAATAGTCTTCAAGATATCGCCAGCATCACGGACCCAACCCTGGAAAGGTTTTATATTGTCATGGCATTGCTGCAGCAATCCAATCGACCATCACTCAAAGCACTTGAATCAGCATCCGCAGGAATCGCAGAACAACTTTCCGTCATCTATGGCATCAACTCCCCTGAGTTTTTCGACAAATCTCTTTTCTCCACATTCCTCAGACAACTGAAAAGTGAACAGGTTGTCGATACTGAACTCGCTGTCGGCGAAAATTTTGCGCCATTGGAATCCGCCACTGCTAGATCTCTGGATGCCGATATCAGATACAACATTCTGCAAGCAGTCAGAAAGTTCAACAACTAACTCGCAAACACCTCGTAACGACTGTTTTTATTTTTGAATACATGTGTTGGCCGGACGGGAGAGATCCAGTCACCGTGAGGTGGCCGCTTAAGCACAACCCGGCTACAACCTGCCTGCAAGGCGACAGTTAACAATGCCATCGCATCTTCGTCTGTCCCGAGAAATCTTTGCAGATGCTGCATTGGTCCTCGCACAGCAGCGGCACCCGGCTTTTCGGGAAACATCGGATCAATGTAGATCACATCATATTCCAGGCCAGGCTGAGCCATCAGCACAAGCGAATCAGCAATTGTCAGTTTGATTCGATTAGCAGCAGAAGCCAGTTCGGGAACCTTCTTTGCCCGCTTCAATCCATCCAGAAGCAATGTGGAGACAACCCTTGATCGTTCTACCAGGGTCACCTTACACCCGAGGGACGCCAGCACAAACGCATCCCGGGCCAGTCCGGCCGTACAGTCCAGAACGCGAACGCCTCCACCCGCTTTTACTGCACGTGCCACCAACTCGGTTTTTTTTCCGGCGCCCCGAAGGCGGGTCAGAAATTCCGGTTGAGAAAAATCAACCCTAAGTGGGTGCTGACGGGAAAAGCTATCTTCAAGGTAATATCCATCCTCGTCACAGCCTACTCTAAACCTACTCATCTCTTGCCGGGTCGAGAGGCAACCTGTTCACGAAGATAGACAGGTGTCGCGCGCATCGCGCTTACTGATTCGCCGCGGCCAAGCTTGAAGGAACCAAGGGAAAGCAAATTGCGTATGCTCGGAACAGTTTCAGCCGAAATACTCTTAAAGGAAACACCCGTTGCCTCCTGAATTTTTGTACTCAATCCAGGCATTGCGTTGCCACACCCAAGCCAGTCGCCAACAGGTAACTGCGGCAGTTCAGAGACGTCAACAACCCCCTCTGGGATGACTGGCACCGCAATATGTTCCTCGAATTTGTAGGCACCGTAATAAACTTCCTCCAGTCGAGCTGTTAACCCCACAAATACGAGTGGAGGATTAGTTACTGTAGTGAACGACTGCGCAATGCAGGCCATGGATGAGACTGGTACGACGGGAATACCCAGACCGTAACCCAATCCCTGGACAACCCCTATGGCAATCCGCAAGCCAGTAAAAGAACCAGGGCCTTGACCAAAAACGATCGCATCAAGGTC
>JABGVY010000513.1 GCA_018645845.1 Gammaproteobacteria bacterium
GGCAGGGTATCGTTATAGGCGCATTTGGATTTGCCTGGGCTCAGGATTTTGACAGCCCAACCTTTTACCTTGTCGCTCTGTTCGCTGGTTTTTTGTTCACTGCCACAACCTATTTTGGGGTTAGAGGACTTGAACTCGTCAGCATGCCATCGGTCGTCATCCTGATACTGGTTGGGCTTTATGCAGCCTTCATCAATGTCAATCAGGCTGGTGGCTGGCAAGCTTTTCTGGCACTTTCATCGGATACCGCGTCGAAAGCACCATTGACCCAAATGCAGGCAATCAACATCGTGATCGGTTCCTGGATTGCGGGCGCAATCGTCATGGCGGAATACACTCGATTCGCTAAAAAGGCGTGGGTTGCGGTCGCTATCCCTTTTATCGTTCTAATTATTGCTCAATGGTTTTTACAAATCATCGGGTCCATGGGCGGCATCGTGGCAGGAACGCATGACTTTACGACCTATATGAGACTCCAGGGGTTTTTCGTCGCAGGCCTGGGCCTGGTTGGTATGAGCATGGCACTTTGGACGACTGGCGATGCCAACCTTTATCTACCGGTGATCCAAACCTCCAGCGTCCTGAAGCGCCCCCAACGAGTCATGACCCTCATTTGTGGTGTCCTCGGAACAATTCTTGGTTTAGGCATCTATCAGCATTTCATCGATTGGATAAATTTGCTGGCAAATCTCGTGCCACCCTTGATCGGCCCTGTGATCGCCGACTACTACATCGTTAACAAAAGACGGTTCGATGCAACACGCATCGATGAATTACCCGCCTGGAATCCAGCCGCGTTTATCGCTTATTTCGTTGGTGCCGGGAGCACTTTTGTCGAACAGGACTGGATGATCGGTGCGTTGGCGGGTCTATTTGTTTCAATCATCGTCTACCTAGTTGTCTACTATGGTGCTGCTTTGTTTGGTATCCAGATGGGACACGCAAAACTCAATCAATCGAAAACAGAATAGGTCACCCCGTGCATCAATCAAATGATAAAAGATTTTCAAATGAGTAACCCCGACATATTAGTAAGCGAAGTTGGGCCCCGTGACGGCTTACAGAACATCGACGCGGTCATCCCGACAGCCGAAAAAAAACGATGGATAAAAGCAGAAGCTCAAGCTGGCGTGCGGGAAATAGAAGTCGGCTCATTTGTACCGGCAAAATACATGCCTCAGCTTGCCGATACGCTTGAACTCGTAACGTTCGCGCTTGCTATTGAAGATTTATCCGTCGCGGTACTGGTTCCCAATTTTCATGGTGCCAAAGCCGCGGTTGAGGCCGGAGTTGATAAAATGTCGATTCCTTTTTCTGTCAGCGAGACTCACTGTCAACGCAACTTGAATCGGTCACATGAACAGATGTTCGCTGAAATCGACCGCATTATCGAAATGCTCGATAGTCAACCCGAAGGAAAGCGGCCTTATTTCGAAGTTGGTTTGTCTACTGCATTTGGCTGTTCTCTGGAAGGTAAAATCGCAGATCAAAAAATCGTCGCCATCGCCGACAAGGTGATGCAATCAGGATGTGACGAAGTCGGCCTGTCGGATACTACAGGCTCTGCGAACCCACAACAGGTACGACACCTCATCAGACTGGTTCGGTCTGTTGTCGGTGATGACAAACTGACCGGCGTACATCTGCACAATACAAGGGGTTTGGGTCTTGCGAACGCACTTGCAGCTCTTGAAGAAGGCATCACCACTATCGACAGTTCACTTGGAGGCCTGGGTGGCTGCCCTGCTGCCCCGGGGGCCAGTGGCAACATTGTCACGGAAGACCTCGTCTTCATGCTGGAATCCATGGGATTGAGCACGGGCATCGACATTCATAAGTTATTGGTTGTGCGCGAAACCCTAGCCGAAGCGATCCCTCAGGAATCGCTCTTTGGTTTCACTGCTGATGCCGGTTTGCCACTAGGCTACTAACTCAAGGTTGCCGTTCGTATGACAAAAAGTCTATTTGACAAAATCTGGGACAGCCACTGTGTCGACACCAACGAAAACGGTACGTCGTTACTTTATATTGACAGACATGTCGTTCATGAGGTGACTTCTGCCCAGGCATTTGAGGGTTTGCGTGCAGCGAATCGAGGGCCCTGGCGCAAGGGTTCTATCCTCGCAACGCCCGACCATCAGGTGCCAACGACACAACGCAATCAAGGTATCGCAGCAATCTCCGATGGCCTGGCAAGACTTCAGGTGAAGACGCTAGATGAAAATTGTAACGAGCATGATATTTTACAGTTTGACCTCGACGACATTCGTCAAGGTATAGTGCACGTAGTCGGACCGGAACAGGGAGCAACCCTGCCGGGAATGACCCTGGTTTGTGGTGATTCTCATACTTCTACTCACGGCGCATTCGCGGCTCTGGCTCAAGGTATTGGCACTAGCGAAGTAGAACATGTACTTGCGACGCAATGCCTCATTCAAAAGAAGCCCCTATCAATGCGCATCACCGTTGACGGGAAGTTACCTAGCGGCAGCACCGCAAAAGACCTAATTCTTTACATCATCGGGCAAGTGGGCATGGCCGGTGCGAACGGCTATGTTATCGAATATGCCGGGACAGCAATTCGCGAACTATCTATGGAGGGGCGAATGACTGTTTGTAACATGTCGATTGAAATGGGAGCCAGAGCCGGTTTTATTGGCTTTGACAAGACCACCGAATCCTACCTGAGCGGACGCCCATTCGCGCCTAGAGCTGCACTGCAGCAACAGGCACTAGAGCACTGGCTGACGCTTCACAGCGATAAAGGTGCGAGCTTTGATAAAGAGTACATTTTCAATAGCGATGACATAACGCCCCATGTCACCTGGGGCACTAGCCCGGAGCACGTCCTACCCATCACAGGATCTGTACCAACCCCTTCAAACCTGGACGAAACCCAGCGTAACCAACATGAACGAGCGTTGGAATATATGGGCCTGTCAGCAGGGATGCCTCTAATTGGCATACCCATCGATCGAGTATTTGTTGGCTCATGCACAAACGGACGTATCGAAGACATACGCGCTGTGGCTGCCTTGCTCGATGGAAAAACCATAGCCAGCACTATTAAAGAAGCTATCGTGGTTCCAGGCTCAGGCCTCGTCAAGGCCCAGGCCGAGCAGGAAGGCTTGCACGAAATCATCCTATCAGCGGGATTTGAATGGCGTCATCCGGGATGCTCCATGTGCAATGCGATGAACCCGGACCGGCTCGAAGCAGGAGAACGCTGTGCATCAACGTCTAACAGAAATTTCGAAGGCCGCCAGGGAACCGGCGGTAGAACGCATCTTGTCAGTCCGGTTATGGCAGCAGCAGCCGCTGTTTCGGGACATTTGACGGACGCCAGAACATTGGATCAGGAAGAGTAAATGGAAAAGTTTATCAGGCACTCTGGTCGTGTCATCCCAATGAATCGGGCCAACGTTGATACCGATGCAATCATGCCAAAGCAATACCTGAAATGTATCAGCAGGTATGGCTACGGTGACTGGGTGTTTGACTCATGGCGCTATCTGGACCCTGGCGATGTCGACACCCCTATATCGCAGCGCAGAATCAATCCAGAATTCGAACTGAACAAACCTATATACAGTTCTGCAAGTGTACTGTTAGCACAAAACAATTTTGGTTGCGGCTCCAGTCGTGAGCATGCCGTCTGGGGCCTTCGCGACTACGGTATCAAGGTGATCATTGCACCGGGGTTCCCTGACATATTCTTAAACAATTGCTTTGCGAATGGATTGCTACCGGTAAGATTAGAGCAACAGGATGTCAATCGACTATTTGATTTAGCAGAGTCTGATCATGGACTATCGATCACAATCGACTTGGATTCACAGGACCTGGAATTTGAAAGCCAAAAGATAAACTTCAAAATAGACGAAAATTCTCGCCAGAGCCTTATCAAGGGCTATGACAGCATCGAAGCCACGTTGCAGCAATCAAAGAAAATCGAGACGTTTGAGCGACGCTACTTTAATCAGTATTCGTGGTTAGAAGTCGATTTGAAGTAATACAACTTGAAGTCATACAACTTGAAGTCATACAACTTGAAGTCATACAACAGGGGAAACTGATATGAAGCATGCGGTATCGACTCTAATTTATCTGACTTTATTGATGGTCAGCTGTTTTACTCATGCTGACAATGCTTCCTATATTGTTTGCATTGCCTGTCATGGTGAAGATGGCGCTGGGGCAGTCTCACAGAATTCTCCGGCGATTGCCGGGCTCGATAAGCAGTACATCAAGCGACAACTTGAAAACTATCAATCCGGGGCACGCGGCGCCGCTAAGGGTGATATCTCCGGCGGCATTATGCGCGCTATAGCAACCAGTCTAACCCCTGAGAAAATACAGGATGTCTCCAGTTATGTAGACTCAATGCCGAGGCCGATACTCAGCGAGTCCATCACAGGTGATATCGAGGCAGGGCGCCGGCTCTATGGCACCTGTGCAGCCTGCCATGGCAGTGACGCCCAAGGATTGCCGGCGCTGAATGCACCAAGTCTAGTGCTTCAGCAAGATTGGTACCTCGTCACTCAGTTGAAAAATTTCAAAAATGGGCAACGCGCTTATGAATCGAGCGATGTCTTCGGGCGGCAGATGCAACCCATGGCTCTCATTCTGGTTGATGATGACGCTATCAATGACGTCGTTGCATTTATCGGTACACTTCGCCAAAAAGATAATTAGCTCACACGGGCTTTGATCACTGCCTGTTTCTCACCTGATAACGGCCGACCTTAATATCCTGACTGCGGCACTTTGACCAGCAACCCGAGCGAGCCTCTTTTCATCTTTTCACTCTTTCGCCCTTCTCTTGCAACAAAACTGATGCTGGCGCGAAATAGGCTCAAAGAACACAAGCTTGAAAATAATTGCGTAAGGGCACTATCGTAGGCAACCAGGACGGCACACATCACGCTGTGTGGCTGCGGCGCTAGTCACCGCAA
>JABGVY010000514.1 GCA_018645845.1 Gammaproteobacteria bacterium
AGACCCTTGGGAAACCTTGGCCATTTTGGTGATCTTGGCCATGGTGGTGCTTTCGTAACCAAATTCAATAATACATTCGAGCGCGGCGATGATGATTCTGTCGCGTGTGAGAGAGCTTTTTTTAGACTGCCAGTTCACTGACTTTTTTAGATTGTCTTCGGACATTGTGAGATCTCATGAGTAGAGGAATTTCTGAATCATAAGGCGTGAAATCACCGTTTACCAGTATCGAGCAGAGCCCGTAGCACAGGGTTGTGAGACCAGATAGCGTGTTAGTGCCGCTAGGCCAGATTAGCCGTTTGCACGAGATGATTAGGAGTCATTTTTATTTTGGATATCTCAACTTATACTGCATCCCTCAAACATCGGCGCGGCCACATTTGGTAGCTTGCCCCGATAAAAATTTTGGCACAACCATGCCCCGTTTGGGGTACATCTGAGGTTTTATGGAACAATTTAGAAACGACGTTCGTTACTGGCTTGCTGAACACTGCCCTGAAACGATGCGCACCAAAGGAACAGAGGAAGACTGGGTCTGGGGTGGTAGAAATGGAACCTTTTCTCATCCAGACGCTAAGGCATGGATGGATAATATGGGGTCAAAGGGCTGGACCTGCCCAACGTGGCCGCGCGAGTATGGAGGCGGTGGGTTAACCCGTGAAGAAAACAGAATTCTTCAGGAGGAGCTTGCAAGAATTAACGCGAGGTCTCCATTACTGTCTTTTGGCATCAGTATGCTGGGGCCTGTTTTGCTGGAGTTCGGCACTGAAGCCCAAAAAAGAGAGCATCTACCAAAGATAGTCCGCGGTGAAATTCGTTGGTGCCAGGGATACAGTGAGCCCGGGTCGGGTTCCGATCTAGCGAGCCTGCAGACGCGGGCAGTGCTAGACGGCGATGAATATGTAATCAACGGTTCGAAAATCTGGACTTCCTTTGCGCATCTGTCGGACTGGATATTTTGTCTGGTTCGCACCGACCCGGATGTACCGAAACACGACGGCATTAGTTTTATTTTGTTCGATATGAAATCCAAGGGTGTTGCTGCCAATCCGATCCAGTTAATCAGCGGTTCTTCACAGTTTTGCGAAACATACTTTGAGGATGTCAGAGCGCGCAGGGATAACCTGGTCGGTGAGGTGAATCAAGGTTGGCCAATTGCGAAGCGTTTGCTTCAGCATGAGCGCAATATGGTTGCTGGTATGGGCACGCGGGGTGCACCCAGTAACCCGAAACATACGATTGAAAATCAGGCAAAGAAATATACCGGGGAAGTACAGGGCAAGATTGCCGATTCGAATCTTCGGGACAAAATCACCCGGCACAAAATGAACGCCAAGGCTTTTAGCCTGACCCTGCGGAGGTCAGCGCTGGAGGCGAGAACCAGTTCGGCACCCTCTCCAGCGTCTTCCATGTTTAAGTACTACGGGACAGAGCAGAACAAAGGGCGCTTTGAAGTTATGATGAATTTGCTGGGGTCGCAGGGTCTGGGATGGGACGGAGACGGCTTTCTGGAGAAAGAATTGCTAACGACGCGAGAGTGGCTTCGATCCAAGGCAAACTCTATTGAAGGTGGTACTTCGGAGATCCAACTCAACATCATTGCCAAGCGGGTGCTGGAATTGCCTGACTAGTCCTAATGCGCTCCGAGCGAGGTCTGGCACGTCGCAGGTTATTGCGGGCTTGAATCGGGTCCAAAAAGATACATTTCCAGCGTGTCATGGAAGACACGGATTCGGTTCTCCTGATAGTTAGCCAGACTGACTGCACCTTTTTTACTGGCCTTTAAGCCTTTCTGGATTCGAGGGAAATTTGGTGTGTCCTGGTCGATCACGGGGCCATATCCGCCCAGTTCGGGAATCGATGACCACAGTTGATCTTCGTCTAACCGCAGTTCCGTCATTGGCGTTGGATGGCTGCCATCATCGGCGATAGGAAGTAACATCCAAATCTCGAAGATTGAATGGTTCGGGTCATCACCGTCTGGCCGGAAACGGTAAACCAGCGGCGCGACAATGGTCGGCCAAACCGTAAAATTCGGAAACAACGTATATTGGATCTGGTCGATCATTTCTGCGTCGCTGGCGGCTGACAGGTCTACGTTGTGGGACTTACCCCAGATTTTTCGATTGTGCTCGGCGATAAGGGACCTCGCGGTTTGGCCTTTTGCTAGCGTGACGGTATCGCCTGGTTTGCGCGCAAAATAAGCATCAACAATCGCCTGTTCAGTTTTAAGTTGGTCACTGATGTAGCCACTGGGGATACCGCCCAGCATATTCATTCTGGTGACATGAGGTTTCCAGTAATCGTACTGTATAGAGGTGTCGTAGTTTGAAACGGCCGCGCCTGAAGCCGCGATTTTTCCTTCCAGTGTTTTTTCGAAATGAGTTTCCGCGACATGATATCCCTCGATAAATGCCTCCTGTGCCACTTTCCAGTTGCAGGGAACAACCTTGGAAACATGTACCGCCTTGTACCTGTTATCGATGTTGAAGTCGTTGAGATGGTCGGGCAGTACACCTAAATATTCATCTAGTGTGGAGCACTCCGGGTCGAGGTTAATGAACACGAACCCTGCCCAGGTATCGACCTGCACGGTGGGGAGTTGTAGTTCGTCAATATTAAGATGGGAAAAATCCCAGGCCGCAGGAAGTGACGTCAGTTGGCCGTCAAGGTTGTAAGACCATCCATGGTAGGGGCAACGAAACTCCTCAACCGAGCCGGCACCATCAACGATTGAAGTGCCGCGGTGCAAGCAAGAGTTCGTGAAGGCTTTGATGTCTCCTGTTGAAGATCGAACGACGATGACACTGTCGTCGACGATGTCATAGACCACAAAATCACCATCATTTGGAATTTCTTCAATCCTGCAGGTAACCTGCCAGGTTTTTCTCCAGACGTGGTCAACTTCCATTTTGTGCCATTCGTGGGACCAGTAGCGTTCAGCCGGGATGTCCGTTGTGGCGAGGTTGTCAGATGACTCGTTGAGTAAACCGGGTGGTGGTTGTTTGGCATCATTTGGGTACAAGTCTTGTACCCAGGGTTTTGGGACAAGGCTGGCGAACCTGGGTGTCTGGGAAAACGCGGGCTTATCCTTTGGCATGGGCTCTCCGGATATTTGGTGGGCTATTAAATCGATTGGTCGATGCAATATAAGCCTGGATAGATCATGGTGTAAACCCGAGGTGTTGAAGGATTTTGTGTACTTGATGTCGAAGAGAGCTTGTCCTTGTCACAGCAAGCGCGATTTCGAGGGGTGTTCCAGGACTGGCAACTCACCCGGGGTCAAAGAATCTGTTGGCTCGAGGGGCTACCAGAAGCCCTGTTTTGCAGCTCAGCAAACACGTGTGCACCGCTTTCATGTGGTACTTAATGCTGATCATTTTTGTGAGGGCGAACGTTGATCGGATACGAAAGAGTGGGTCTCATAGCCCGAGTACTGACTTGGCGATGATGTTTTTCTGAACTTCCCTTGCCCCGCCAAAAATGGACGAGGCTCGCGCGTTCAGGTAACCCGCGATGGCAGTCTGGTCCTGTTCTCTGCCGATGGTCTCTTTCCCTTCGAGCAGTAATTTATTGTTATGGGGAATGCTGTAATTAGCCTGTGCTTCCATTTGCAGGGTAGCTATTTGCTGGCCAAGAGAGCTTGCCATCATCTTCATCAATGAAGACCCTGCGCCGGGGTTTTTTCCTGAAGCAACCTTGGCCTGCATGTCCGTTTCCATTTGAGATAGCGCGGCAACTTCGATATTGGTAGTGGCGGCGCGCTTTTTCAACTCGTGTTCTTCTGGTAGGTCACGCAACATTAAGTTTAGTTCAGCCATGTCGACCTGGAGTCGGGTGGCAACCGCGCTGCCGCCTCGTTCAAACTCAAGTAGATACTTGGCGACATTCCAGCCTTCATTCTCGGGTCCAACCAGGTTGTTGATGGGCACTCGAACGTTGTCGAAGAAGACTTGATTGACTTCGTGATCACCGGCGAGGGTTATGATGGGTTCGACGACAATGCCCGGGCTGTCCATTTTAATCAGCAGGAAACTGATACCAGCTTGCTTTCTAACATCAGGGTTGGTGCGAACCAGACAAAAAATATGATCAGCATACTGTGCATGAGTGGTCCAGATTTTTGTCCCATTGACGACGTATTCATCGCCATCTTTTTTGGCTCGTGTTTTCAGGCTGGCAAGATCGGAACCGGACCCGGGTTCGGAATAGCCCTGACACCAGTAGTGCTCTGCTGAAAGCATTTTTGGCAGATAATG
>JABGVY010000068.1 GCA_018645845.1 Gammaproteobacteria bacterium
CGCGTCCATTGTTGACCTCCAGAAAACTAGTGCTAATAAATATTTGAATGAAACTCTCGGTGAAGACCTGTTGGGCTTTGATGAGCCACGGACTGTATCGCACCATTTGATTCGCTTCTCTGCCCGCCGGGTCGAGTCAGACCCCAGCAACGCTGGCCGATGTCAGAAAAGCCCGGATGAGTGATCACAAAGGCTCGTTGATGGGGAGCGGCCTCTCGCCCACAACACCTTATCGAACCTAGGATACTGCGTGTATTTTCGATCACGTTTTTCCATCACACATTTTCAATAATATCGAAATTCTCGAGGGTGGCTGAGTTTCCAATCATATAAACAGCCATGTAGGCCCCTTTTTCTTTGCCTGTTTGTTAACCACCCCGGATCTTACAGACTAATTCGCCCTTTCTTCACAAATTTTTGCAAGGAAATGACAGGCAAAGGTGTTTAAAGTTGACGATAACCTCTTCCGGCATAATCGAAATCGTGAAGTTCACGATTGTTCGGCGCATTTAGATAGTAGTTACAGTGATAAGAACGAATCTCACTGATGCGGTCCTCTTCAAAGACATACCATTCTGCCCCGCGAAGTATCTCTGCTTCACCAGTTTGTGAGGGCTGCCAGCGCATACTCCATTCAATAACCGCTTCACGCTCTTGCAATACTACGTGGTCCATCTCCCAGTTTGCGCTAGTTTTCGGCGCCACCTTACACCAGTAATTAGCTAAAGCTTCCGCGCCAACAACCGCGCTGTGATCGACGAAATAGTGAACAACATCAGGCGTAAACGTAGACATCATCAAATCAAAGTCCTGGCTATTGCAACCGCGATAGTAAGCAAGAATAACTTGTATATAGGGATGACCACTTTTACGTAACTGCATCTCTCAACTCCATTAATGCCAGGCCCAATGCCTGCCCATTGACCATCCCGAGGATCGCCATGCCACTGACCTCCTATTATCTTCGAGGATGAAGTACGTCAGAAAGCGATGTTTTGGCCGGAACTCTGGTATTTTCTGCTAGAAGCCGTCACTCAGCCCTGGGGTCTGACGACTTGGGCGACAAATATACCCTATGCAAATTGCGCTCCGGCACTCCTACAATTTTACGCCGGGCTTTGATTCCAGTTGTTGCCAGATAGCCTCTACCCATGATCGTATCGTCAGGGCTTCCTGCCAGCGGTCCGATAGCTCCTCGCCCCTGGCATCAGTAATGGCGTAACTGGGCGGACCCAGTTCGCACAAAAAACGCAGGGTGGCATCGTTGTCGCTGCGTGCTCTCCACAACGCTATGCCCAGGCGCCACCAGTCTTTGAAGATCTCTACCCAGGCCTGGTGCTGAGGAAAATCAATTTGCACCTGCACCTGCTCGCGATTGGCGATCCGGCCCTGAATGCAGTCAGAATGCTCCAGGATGGTACGTATATAGGACTGATCCCGTTCGCACAGCGGTTCACGGAATTCCCGGTCGACCACGAAGTGAGACAAATCGGCGCATAGGCGTAATTCTGGCATCAGCTCCAGTACCCGCAGGGTGTAATACAAATCGTTCAGTGTACTGTCCCGGTGGGTCTCGATCAGTAAGGGTATACCACTGGCCTCCCCCTCCGCCTGCCAGCGTTTAAGCGTTGGCACCGCGTCTTCGGGACGCAACGGCATCACCGCGCCGATCACGTTGACCTGGCAGGCGTTCATTTGTACCGCCATATCCAGCAGCGGTTGTAACTCGTCAGCGGTTTCTGGGAAAGCATTGACCATGCAGCCGAGCCGGTGCTCTTCAAACAGGGGCATAAGCGCCAGGCAGTCCGGAATCTCACTGACGTTTGGGTCCAGGCAAACTCCGTGGTAACCCGCTGTAGCGATTTTCGCAAAATTCTCTTCTGCACTGGGCTCTATACCCTGTGGATTCCGCTGCTCCATCGCCCATAGCGATTGGTATATCTCCAGTGCTTGCATGCTAGAAGGAAGTCAGGAAAGAGGCGGCATTGCCACCGGTAACGCGGGCCTGTTGAGCTGCGCGCAAAAAGTCAGCACCCTCTACCTCCTCCAGCCCAGGTGCATCGTGAAAAATTCGATAGGTGCGGTAGCGATGGAACAGGCGCAGTTGTGACCACAATGGTATGACCCGGGCCGGGTCATCGCCAAACAATTCCCGGTGCAACCTGGGTAACTGGTACCAGGGAGTGGTAGGCCGGGCATGATGGGCATTGTGATAGCCAAAATTCAACACCAGCCAGTTGGGCCATTCCCACCTGAAGGATAGGACATTGCTGAACGTGTGTTCCTGTTCCCATTCCAGGTCGCCGCGATGCTCCGGGTAAGGCTCGGTAAACAGGGTCAGGTGGTAGGGGTAGTCGTGCTGCAAACTATCCATGAAGCGCAGGACCGTCATCATCAGCATATAGGCCACCGCGTACAACAGGGCTGCCACTGGCGACCACCAGGCCAACAGGGCAAACGCCGCCGCACGAACCAGGATCACCGTGACGTTGCGCGCTCGCTGGTTGCGTCGCTGGGGGATAACGAAAGAACTGAATACCATAATAAAATGCATCAGCAGATCGTGAACAGGGATATACCAGTACTCGAGAGTTATTGTCAGCCGGTAAAACCACCGGTGGCGCTCAAAAAAAGCCTCGTAGTCAAACCAGACGACGTCATCGTTATCCACATGGTGGCGAAAGTGCTTGTAGCGAATATCTTCATAGGTGCCATAGCTGGCACCACACAGCCAGGTTAGCCAGCTGCCCGCACGGGCGTTATCGGCATTGTCGGTGAACACCGTGTTGTGACCACATTCGTGCACCAGGTAGGCGGCAATCACCATGCCATGGGCCAGCAACAGGGTCGCTGCAATATTGATCCAGGTGTTACCGAGAAGAATACCGGCCAGACCCAGGCTGTACGCGCTCACTGCATAGAGAAGTGCCAGACTGTGAAAGAAACGGCCTTCGCTGTTTTTAAACTGTGCCAAAAAATATTTTCCTGTGAATAGCGTTTTTGCTTCTCAGCCTGAACCATTGGACACAGCGTCCCTGGCCACCGGCTCAAAGGTCAGCTGATCACCTAAACGAAGCTTGCCTGGCTTCTTCACGGTCATATAGTTACCAAAGATCAACCCACTGCCAAACTTACCTTCCGTTTTGACACGCGTCTTTCTCAGCACATCAAATATATTATTTTCCGGTCGGTCACCCGTTTTCTGATCTGTAGATATTATTGCGCAACGTTCTGCCGGTGTAACCTGCAATATCTCTACGTTCGCCCCGACGACAAAATCCATGTCATCTTCTTCGTAAGCGCCTATACCATCAACAACAATATTGGATCTAAACCTATTCATGGGAATAGGCACGTCCAAATCAGCATTAAGCGCTTCTAGAGAAGCAAGATTTGTAAGCGACAATTCAGAAGCTGCTGTAAATCGCCGTTTAGACTTACCGTGAAGACGGACCATATCTGGCACCGGAAAGTTAACCGTCCATGGCTGATTAATCCGGATCAACCGAATAGGCATATCTAGAATGTGAGATATCCACTGCGAAAC